>JAAUTG010000178.1 GCA_012031785.1 Saprospiraceae bacterium
GATAGGGTAATTGCCCCATTACAATAACGAACAATTACCTAACCATTTTATTGAATAAACTTATTTTATTTTTAAACGCGATACTACCTAACGGACGACCAGCTGGGTCTCCAGGACATTTTGCTTTGATATTTTCGTAATAGTAGATGTCGCCTGGTTTTGCACGCTGTACTAAACGCTGTGCTTGGTCTGTATATTTTGCGCCACCATTTACAGCGGGAATGGCATCTTCACGCTTTGGTACATAAACGAGATTAAACCCTTGAATAGTACATCTAGCATCAAAATCAAATCCTTCCAACTGCGCAATCAAACCACCCTGTGCTTTAAATTCACCACTTCCTATTTCACCGCCTCTGTTGTTACTCAACATGGGAACAGGGTCTGGGATGCGCTTCACGCGGAAGTCAAAGCTAGTTGGTGTTAATCCGCCGCCAGATACTGTAATAGTAGCTTCGCCTGGTCTTTCTGCTTCTACCTCGTACTTTCCGTTTCCTGATATTTTGTTCAACTTCAAGCCACCAGTAGCACTTACTTTCAAGTCATTACTAGAAACACCTGCTGCTGCTACTGAAATTGGATTTTGAACCCCTAAATAAAACACGTTCATTTTATCCGCTGAAACTGCAACCGAACGACGACCAACTTCGTACTCATAAACAGCGTCCCCTTTAGACACTTTTCCATTCAATGGGTTAGTCACTTCAGCAGATAACTTTAAAGTCTGTTTTCCAGTAGAACTCGTTCTAGTAGAGTAAACTGCCTTACCTTCTGAATTGACAGACAAAGAAGAACCATTTACATTAATTCTTACATTGGAAGGATCAATTTGAGAACTGTAAGTACCTACAGAAATTTCAGCTTCAAAAGACTCTCCAGCGATAATGTAAGAAGATTTTGCATTCACTACTGGAAAAAACTGGTCGAACACGATTTCACGACCACCAGAAAGCGTTGCTAATTCGTTTACCAAAGTAGCTTCAGCAGTAGTTGCATCAGACTGCATCTTGCTCATAATTGGTAGTACCGCAGCCAAAGGCATCTGACGGAATTTAAAGTCTTCCCAACTTACCTTATCCGTACCTTTGTAGATGTCTTCATCAATTTTCATGGTCAAGTTGTCCTCAATATTCTTGATGCGTGCTTTAACCTCATCGTCCTTCAAACCAAACGGTTGATTGCCATATTTATTCATCAATTCTGAATAAATAGCTACCATTTACTTCTAATTTCAGTCGTTTTCTCTTTCAATTCTTTACCCTTTCCTTCGTTCACAAGGATACGAGTAGTCACATCCTTATTTTTCTTACCTTTCGGCTTTTGCTTGCCATGGTCTTCTATGAAATCTGCTTCATTTTTCTCACCATCAGCATTCCCAGCAGCATCTATCAGTTCATCGCGCATGGCGTTGACATAAGTAGTGTACTCTGCGGAAAGTGCTCTAATCTGCTCAATAGCAGGGAGAAGTGGTTTAAATTCTTTTTTGGAATCCTCATTTAGAAGTTTTTTCAAACCTTCTTCCGTAGTATCCAATTGTGTATTGATAATCCCCATACTTTCCTTATTACCGTCATCTAGGGCAAAGAAAGCGTTGATGATTTCCGCTGATACGTTCAAAGCGAGTAACGCCATTAGTACCAGATACATTAAAGTAATCATCAACATGCGGGGCTCTTTAGGATTGACATAATTTATCTTTTTTGAATTATTTTACAATTAAACTTTATTCCAATTGACCCACATCGTTACAGTTCAGGACGACGTACACCAGCCATTGCACCTAACATATTGCCGTAAACAGAATTTAGAGAACTCAAATTTCGGTTTAAGACAGACATGTGTTCTTTGTAGCGGCGAGTATCTTCTAATGAATCGCCCAAGTCAGCCATCGCCTCATTCAGCTTCGTATAAAAGTTATTCATCGTGCGAATTTGGTCACTTGTTCCTGAAAAATCTACTTCTTGTAATGCTTTCAAAGAACCCAAGCTTTTTGACATAGACTGTAATTCTGTTAACATTCCCCCCAATTGCTGCTCTACGACTTGACCATTGAGAGCGGGAGTAAGCGACATATTTGGCGCACTAGCTGTAGCTGCCAAAGGCGTTACACTCGAACTTACGTCATCCAAACCTGGATATAATTTTTCCCAGTAATAATCTTTCTCTGGACCAATCAAGCCAAGAAACAAGAACAATAATGCTTCCACAACTAATCCAATCGTAATCAAATCTACCCCTGGAATTATCTGTGTAGAATTGATTTTTTCCAATGCGCCTAAAAGTACAACTGATGCACCAACACCAATAATCAAATTCTTGAAGTACTTAAAACCTTTTGAATGAAGAAAACTCATTTGTAGCGTAATTTAATTTTCTGCCTTGTGAAGGGGCAGTTTGGTTGAATTAAAAATGTTTGTTAGCTAATTTTTATCAGTTACAGCTTTATAATGCCAATTTGAAAAAAGGTTACACTTAGTGTTATGGATTTTTTATCTTTTTAAGGATTATGTGCGTAAGAGGCAAATGTGGTAACACAGCACAGCGGACAGGCGTGCCAAGATGCTATCATGCTTATGAGTTCTTTTATGGTCTGATTCTTCTGATTCGAAGAACCGTATTGATATTGGTAGCTTGACTTGTGAGCAAGTGACGATTATTTTTATTTTATTTATCTTATCTACTCAATTGGACAACAAATTATTTGAGACGCAATTTGCAGCGCAATTTCTGAGCATAGACCTATAAGGTGTTAATACCTTATAGGTCTTGATATCTTTCTACTCACGCTTTGTTAAAAATCATTTACAGAGCGTCCCATGAATGTTAAAGCACTACGGAAACCGATGTATGACTTTGTTGTATCTTGAAATTCCCAGTGACGAGCGTGGTTTTGCAAAAAGTGACCTATGTCTTTCCAAGAACCACCACGAATCACTTTACGCTTCTGAGCTTCTACGTCATCGTCCTTTGCATCGTAACGAATATCAGGGTTCAGGTCGTGAATGAAAGAGTAAGCGTTTTCGTAGTAAGCAGAGTTTGTCCATTCCGCTACATTACCAGCCATATTGAATAACCCATAATCGTTCGGGAAGTAAGCATCTGCTTTCACTGTGTAAACACCTCCATCTTCAGAATAATTTCCTCTGCCTGGCTTAAAGTTCGCTAGCAAACAGCCTTTTGCATTTCTCAAATAGTAATCACCCCAAGGATAAGTGGAAAAATCGTGTCCGCCACGAGCTGCATACTCCCACTCTGCTTCAAAGGGTAATCTAAAATCTTCTGTATTTACATTATCCTTAGAAGATTCGTAGGTGTTCCAAAGTTTGGTTCGCCAGTAATTGAAAGCATTGGCAGTGTGCCAATCAATACCTACTGCTGGATAATCATCATAAGCAGGGTGGTAAAAATAATTCCTAGTCATTGGCTCGTTGTAAGAATAAGATAAATCTCTGATCCATACTAACGTGTCAGGATATACTTTCACTTTTTTACGCTTAATGAAGCTATTTCGTGGCTTACCAGTTTTGTCGTGAGCAGCGCCCTGCCAATCGTACCATTCGTATTCAAATACGAATTTATTGACATCGTATTCTTTTTTACCTGCGAAGCGATTATCTCCTTGATAATACATATCCTCTAGGGTTTCGTCTTCCCAATCAATGTCATAATCCCAGTCAATACGCTCCTCTCCAGTCGCTTCGTCTTCGATAAAGTGATCCAAGTAAGCGTGTGCCAAAGAGTCCCTCACCCAATATACAAATTGGCGATACTCATTGTTAGTAATTTCGGTATCGTCCATATAAAAACCAATCACAGAGACTGATTTTGGTCTTTGAACGAAGGTGTTGCTGATGTCTTGGTCTCCTGTACCAATGTGAAAAGTTCCAGAAGGGATGTACACCATACCATAGGGGTTGATTCCTTTCCATAAAGGTCGGTCACTAATACCAATTAATTGACCATTTTGGTTAGAACCACATGAAGCAGCTACGACAGCTAAAACGACAATAGTTAATCTGAGCAATTTTTTCATTTTTGTACTCTAGTTTTCTATCAAAGTGATGGTTTAGAAAGAGCGGCTCAAAGATAGCCTGTTCGTTATTTTTATCAAAGACTTTAAGCCTGCGCATTTTTTTGAAGGTGATAAATCCCTCTTTAAATTCGTTTTGATTTCTTGGATATTAGAAAAAAACTTAATGCGAATTTTGATTTTATCTCAAAAATTAGAATAAGATATTGAAATGGCAATAAATTATTCTGAAAATATTTTTTAATAAAAAATCAATTAATTTTTGTCTGAACCTTCTCAACAGGACTTTTCTTTAGCACACTCTCCCAAACTCTACATTGAACGTTGCAATTATTGAATTAGTGTACAGGTTCAAAAAAAATTGTGTGTGTAGGAAAAATTGTAGATGGCATGACAAAATACTTAGCCTATGTGAATAAATATTTTGCTAATTACCAAAAAATAAATAATTCCTGTCGTACAACTGGTTATTAGTTAGTTGTAAGATTTAACATCAGTTAACTGTTCTCTAGTGCGATTTCATTAGTTGGTCATACAGCTTATTTTCTTTAGTCCAAGAATCTAGGACTGTGAATAATTTGCGGTGGTCTAGACTTTCCAAAAGGATTATTAATACTGTAGTTTAGCATAATCTCATGCGAACCACTATTGACATTGCGTAGTTCTGAGAGTGTTAAATCGTAGCTATACATAACACGTAATTTTTCGCTCAATTGCAATCCACCAATCATAGCCAAAGCATCTGTTGTGTTGCCACTATATCCCCTAAACGAAGCACCAAGGTATATATTGTCATTATAACGTGCTACGGTAGAGAAATCTATTTGAGTTTGTATTACATCTGATTTTAGCAGTAAAGACGGATGCAAAGAAAGCGCACCTCTACCTTCTAAATGGGCAGTTACAGTGAAAAAATAAGTACGAGTGGGTAAAATATTTACCGTAGAAAAAGCCAAAGGTTGCTCTAAAATATTACGCATGGAAACACCAACTTCTACAAGCTGACTTTTGTAGTAAATACCAGCTTCCACCACAGGCGTACTGGCAAGCACACTACCGATAGGTAATAAATTATCTCGATGGTCTATCACACTCCCATCCGTATAATCTCCGTCAGGGGTTCGTAATTTTGAGCCATCCAACGTTTTTTGTAAAATACCGCCGCCCACACCAATTGCTAAAGTGCCAGCACCTAAATACATTTGATAATTATACGCTCCCATTACACTCAAATTTTTTTCAAAACCAAGTGCGTCATTTTCTAAGGAAAGTCCAAAACCACTGTTAATAAAGGGTAATGGCGCATGAAAATTGAGGTGCTGCGAGCTTGGGCTACCTTCTAAATCCACCCATTGCCTTCTGAATACACCTGTCACACTCAACAGGTCTTCCATACCTGCATAAGCGGGATTAACTGCCATTCTGTTAAACATATAGAGTGAATATTGCGATGGTTGTTGCGCGTAACTTAACACAACACTCAAAAAACAAATAACGATGATGCAGCCGTATTTAAGCAATTTCATAATCTACATTTTACGATGAATAAACGTTTTTTAAAGCCTCACTTACGTGCTCCACAGGTTGCTGGCAAGCATAATTTTTACAAATATAAATTTGAGTCGTTGTATCTAAAGGCTTACCTTTTAATAACGGATAATTATCATTTTCGGTTGTGGAAATCATCAATACTTTATTCGGTAAAAAATGTCGTTGCATAGACATTGCCATTTCAAAAGCATTATTTCCCAAAATAGCAATTTCAGGAATTGCGTGTACTTCATTCATTATTGCCATTGCCCACAGGGAAAAAGAACTCGCGTATTGCTCCACAGAAGATTGCACATTCATTAACATAGAAGCAGCAAGGTTGCGATAAGTAGGCTGGTCAAATAAAATACTTAAACGCTGAAGATTATGCACCATAGTAGAATTACCTGATGGTAATGCTGAATCGTACAAATCTATCTTTCGCATAATAATATCTTGCTGTTGCGCGCTGGTAAAGTAAAACGCATTTTTTTGGTCATCAAAAAAATGTACTAACACAAAATCATTATATAGCAATGCCTTATCCAAGTATTTGGTTTCAAAGGTAATGTGATACACTTCTAACAGTGCGTCTATCAGAAAAGCGTAATCATTTAAAAAAGCATCGTACTGCGCTTGCCCGTTTTTGTACGTGTGAAAAAGGGCAATAGTATCTGATTGCTTCAATTTTGTCAACAAAAAGTCTATATTTCGTTGAGCAATCTCTTTATAAATAGGTGTTCCTAACGTTTGATAGGCTTGTGCAAAAGCAGCACACATCAACGCATTCCAGTCCAATAAAATTTTATCATCCAACCCTGGATAAATACGTTGATTTCTAGCCGCAAACAAAATTGCACGGGCACTTTTCAGACGTAATTTCAATTCTTCTACCTCCAACTGCTTGGCTTGAGCATACTGCTCGTAAGTTTGTTCTCGCCATAAAATATTGACATTTTCCCAGTTACCTATCTCACTTACTCCGTAAAAATCATTAAACAAAGCGGCTTCTTCGCCCAATAGTTCTTCAATTTCCGCCTTACTCCAAACATAAAATTTCCCTTCCACGCCTTCTGAATCCGCATCTTGAGCAGCATAAAAACCCCCTTCCGGACTAATCATTTCGCGCTGCACGTAAGTCAACGTTTCTTCAATCGTTTCGCGGTAAATTGCCTTTCCCGTCAATTGATAGACTTCACACAACAGGCGAATCAATAAAGCATTGTCGTACAACATTTTTTCAAAGTGTGGTATCAACCATTCTCTATCGGTAGCATAACGTGCGAATCCTCCTCCTAATTGGTCATAAATACCGCCTTGAATCATTTTATCTAAAGACAACTCTACATGCTTCAAAGCATCTACATCGAGCGTAAAAAAATGATAGTGCAGCAAGTAGCGCAACGACATTGAGCTTGGAAATTTTAGTCCACCACCAAAGCCACCAAATGTTGTATCTGCTCGCTTTAACAAATTGAAGGAAATATTTTGCAAAGTCACTGGCGTAAATACCTGTGATGGCGTTAACCCTTCGATGACTTGCCCAAACAAGCGATCATCCGATTTTTCGATTAAACCGACCAACTGATTAGCTTGGGCTTCCACCTCCTTTCTTCGCTCGCGGAAAGAAGTAGAGATATGTTTTAACACATCCATCCACGCTGGACGATTATATGCTTGTTGCGGTGGGTAATAAGTTCCAGCAAAAAAGGGTCTTCCATCAGGTGTTAAAAAACAATTTAGAGGCCAGCCACCACTACCACTTATAAATTGACAGGCTTCCATATAAATTTGATCCACGTCAGGTCGCTCCTCTCTATCCACTTTGATGTTGATAAAATGGGTATTCATAAAAGCAGCTATCTGCTCATTCTCAAAACTTTCATGCTCCATCACATGACACCAATGGCAAGTAGAATAGCCAATGCTGACCAAAATAGGTTTATCTTCCAGTCGCGCACGCTCAAACGCTGCTGGCTTCCACGCATACCAATCTACTGGATTTTTAGCATGTTGTAATAAATAAGGACTGGTTTCGTACTGTAAATGATTCAAATGTCTATATTTTTTATTTTTTCCTCAAAGAGGACAACATATAAAATATAGAAGACTAAATTTAGCCACTTTGTTTTTAATTTTATCACCAAAAAACAAAAAATAACTGAAATGTGCAACTAAACATCTCGAACTTAATGTCAACCATTTTATGACACACTTGCCTTTGGCTAATATTCCACCATTTATTTTTCATCATGCGATTTCTCCACCACAACTAGAACCTGCTCCAGCAGTGCAGCCATAGCAGTGTTGATTGAGTACGATGTTGCGCTGTTGCAAAGCCTCAATATCAAAGTGATTAATATGTTGCGACGGGCTTGCGACTTTTAAATCAAGCATTTGATTAAAGTCGCAGTCATAAATGTAGCCCTCCCAACTGATGGAAAGGGTGTTTCTACACATTAACCCCTCCAAAGTGCTTGGGTTATAAGCCGCTACTAGCTTGGTCATGTAGTCTTCATAGTTGTTCGATTCCATTAAATAATCCAAAAACCGACTAATAGGAAGATTAGTGATAGCAAAAAGACGATTAAATTCAATATCGTACTTTCGTTTGAGTTGGCGTTTAAATTCCGCTTCTAGTACTGCTTGAGCAGCAGGCAAGAATGCGCCAGATGGATTATACACGAGGTTCAATATCAGCCCAGTATCCGCTTTTCCATAACCCACCTTATTCAAGAGTTGTAAGGCTTCAATAGAAGCTTCAAAAACACCATCTCCGCGCTGGCTATCTGTACGACTTTTATTGAAATAAGGTAAAGAAGAAACTACTTCTACTTGATGCGCCGCAAAAAAGTCAGGTAATGTTAGATACTGCTCATTAGCTACGACAATGGTTAAGTTGCAACGATTCATTACTTTTTTCCCAAGTTTTCGACATTCTTCCACAAACCATCGAAAGTTTGGATTCATTTCTGGCGCACCGCCTGTAATATCCACTGTATGAATACTAGGCACACTGGCAATAATTTCTAAACAACGCAACAACGTAGCGCGATTCATATTTTCTGTCTTGCGGTCTGGTCCTGCATCCACATGACAATGTGCGCAAGTTTGGTTACACAACTTTCCGATGTTAATTTGAAAAATCTCTACTTCAGTAGGGGTCAAGTGTTTGTAACCGCTTTGACTAACCTGTGTTGCAAAGTTGGGAAATTGGCTGCCTATCAAACTCTTATTGTTAAGTACCTCCAATTGAATAAACGTATCCGCGAGTTGACTACCACTAGATTTTAGCGATTTTACTCGTTGCTTTACTGCCATTGTATTGATTTTAAGATAATTAGATTTACATACGATTTGCTATATCTTAAAAATTTAACAAATCATCACATGGACAATTGCTTGACGTGATTCATCATTTGTACTGAATTAACTAATGTGGCACCGCCTTTAATCGCTGCTGCTACGTGAACAGCTTCCATCATCTGCTCTTCGTCAGCGCCTTTTTCTAAGCATGTACTGGAATAAGCATCTATACAATAAGGACAAGATACAGCGTGCGCAACTGCCAGTGCAATCAAGGCTTTTTCTCTTTCCGTAAGCGCACCTTCTCTGAAAACTTCTGCATACCATTCAAAGAATTTTTGCCCATACTTTCTTGAAATTCAGTAATGTTACCAAATTTTTTTAAATCGGCTGGATCATAATACTTTTTTCCATAAAAATGAATTACTAATGAGTTGTGAAATAAATACTTTAGGCGTTAGGTAATTGACCATACCATTAGCCATTTTTAATAATCAGTTTATTGAACCCAAAAGCCTCTTATTTACATCTATTCCTTTTCAAATAGATAGGGTAAAGCTACTTTAGAACTAGATGAATAGGAGAAGTCGTGCAGCATGAGCCAATATCAGGAGTTTATGCTGCTTTTCTATACACTTCCTGTACCGTCTCCAAATACGTCATAATTTAATCTATTTTTTGAACGATGTTAGTTAGGTGTAACTACACTAGCGTTTAATCAACAGTTTTTAGTTTTTTCCTTGATTAGTTTCTAATCAGTTCTGACGCTAGTGCTAAGTTTTATTTGAGTATATATACAAAACCGTTTTGCTTGATTATTTGTTCAACAAATATGTACAGTAATTCTTTTTTTACGTAATTGTGT
>JAAUTG010000179.1 GCA_012031785.1 Saprospiraceae bacterium
TGTCCATCTGTATCTGCATCAACTATTGCTCCGATTTTCACTGTACGGTCTGGATGAATTCGGTGTCTCGGTCCGTTGTCCGCTGTGGTGGTTGCATAAGGTGCTGGTAAGTCGCCGTAGTCCATCTCAGGTTCATCAAGTACCTCACTACAACTGAAACTAACTGCAATAGAGTTAGGACTTATGTTGTTTGTGCCGTGACAAACTTGCGCTCTGCTCCAAATAATACCTGGATTAGGACCAAAGGAAATAGCTGCATTTCACTAGAATCCACCTGGTCTTGTAGATTGTGGTGCCACAATATCTAAATTCCACGTTGTTCCAGAAGAGTTATCTATGAATCCATTATGTACTGCTGGATCAACGTAATCCGTAGAAACGAAAGAGAAATCTGTAATTGGAAGAGCGGTATTGCTTGCATCAAAGAACTGAACAGTTAGATTATCTCCTGAGCGCTCATGTCCCCAAATAACGAGGTTGATGTTTTCCTGTGCTGTACTGACTACAAAGTCAAAACAAGCCACACTGGTAGCATTGGCGGTTTGAGGACCTCTGAAGTGCATGAATTGAAATTCTCCATTTTGAGGAGCATCACCATTAAAAGCAGATTCATCAAGTCCACCTTCCTCTACATCAGAAAAACGACGCAAATCAAATGATAAATCATTATCAAAAGTACCTGATACGTTACTACCTGTTATAGTTGTCGTACCTAATCCATAACTCATAGAGAAAGTTGCATTGTTATTGACACTGTTTCCGGTTGTTATTGGTGCATCTCCTGATGAAGTGATGGTGGCGAATTGACCTGTGCACGCCGCAACTGGCGCCCCACAATTAGCATTTGCTGCAATCGCATTGTAAAACGTGATGGCTAAATCCTCATTGCCTTCATCATCAAGATGAATTCCATCAAAACTTTCTGTCTGCGTAGCATCGTAGCCATCTACTATGGTCAATTCAATAGTACTGTACGAAGCAGGGTCAATGGCTAGTAGTAAATTGTTGTACTGAACAGTTTCGCTAATAAGTGTGGCATCAACAGGGTCGCCTGTCCAAGCGGTCGTAATTTCAGGTATCGTGGATAGAATGACTTGAAGTTTTAAGCCTCTAGTCTGGGCTAAGCTGTTGATGCGATCTAACAAGACCAGTAGGCGCGTATAAGTGGCTTCCCCTACGTCATTGACACTGTTGCTGGATGTAGGAACTACCCTTTTAGGATGTCGTTTGTTCCAATCATTAGCAAAATAACGTTGGTAACGTCAGGGTCAGTAGAAAAATAAGTGGTACTTATTGCACTGTCCATCTCATCAAATAATCCTGATCTATTTTCATTGTTTAAACTCTTATAGCTAATTCCGTTCAACACGGTGGTCGTATTGGCAATCTGATAACCTGAATTTCCCCAGTGGTTGTCATCGGGAGGAGCAACGACAGTAGGTTCAGTATCTCTTCCCACCAAATCAAACGTAGCACCAGAAGCATCCATTAAATCATAAAAATCAGTACGGTAGCTTCTGTTGTTTGCTCCAGCCGTATTGCTATCTCCCATAGGCATAATTCGAAACTCACAACCAGAAATTTCTTTAGTAGAAGCTACTGGATCGGTAGGAGGTAGTTTGGTCACTGATGTGTTACCTGTTAACAAATCTGGAAGGCAAGCTGATGCCAATGATAAAAAAAATAATGTAATTTTTTCATATAAAAGACGCTTTTATATTATTTGAAAGCTCAAAAATATGTGATATATTTTAAATATTAAAATTTATTCAGATTTTTGGAAGGGTAATTTAATAAGGAGCTTAGTAATTACTGAATTGAATTTCAACTTTAAAATTATGCAAATCACAATCAATAACCATAACCGAACCTCTAAATTGATGAGCACCAATACGAATGAGGTATTTGAGGATATGCAATCTTTTCAATTTATTATTAGCATGTTCAACTATTCCTCTTCAGTTGAAGTAAAACCCTGACTATGGCTACGAGTTTTTATGGCGTATCAAATTGTAATGCCCTTCTTATTTTATGATAAATTTCTGTATTTTCATAGATACCACTAAATAGCTCGGACATGGGTCCATAAGCAAATACAGGTACCATCGTGCAGGTATGGTCGCTACTGGTGAAGGCTAAATCCAACTTCCGCATTTTGGAGCCAGGATTGATTGCTAAGCCACCTGTTTCGTGGTCGGCGGTGATGATAACTAGGGTTTCGCCGTCTTTTCGTGCGAACTCCAACACTTCTCCGACGGCGGCATCAAAATCCAAGAGTTCACTAATTAAAAGTGCTCCTTGGTTGGCATGGCCAGCCCAATCAATCTGGGAGCCTTCTATCATTAGAAAAAAACCATTTTCGCTGTGTTTATCTAAAAAGTACGGTGCAAATCTACTGGCGTAAGGCAGGTAATCTCTACCTTGCGACACGGGAAGCGGCTCATCATTGGCGGTGAAATAAGCAAAATTCTTAGTGTAATCTATCCTAAAAGAAGTTAACTCGCCTTCTAAAAAAGAATGTACCTGATAACCTTTTTTGTTTAGTAACTTGATTAAGTCTAGTTCGTCTATATTCCTTCGATTAAAGTAGCGCAGTCCACCTCCGATTAATAAATCTACGTCAGCGTGGGCGATGTCTTTTGCTATTTCCTCGAACATAACTCGTAGATGCTGGTGCGCAATAAAAGCAGCGGGTGTAGCGTGAACGATGGTGGAAGTAGCCACTAAGCCTGTCGCCAATCCTCGTTCTTTTGCCTCTTCAATGATGTTTTTGCAAGGTAGCGTGTCTGGCTTGATGCCTATTGCACCGTTGTAAGTTTTTACACCACAAGCAAAAGCTGTAGCCCCTGCTGCCGAATCTGTTCTCAGGTTATCAAAAGAATGTGTTTTATGAAATCCAACTACTGGAAATTGTTCAATATGCAGTGGCTGCTTGCTAGAATACACAGCGGCACTCACTTGTGTTAACCCCATCCCATCCCCGATCATGAGAATAATATTCTTAGGATACTTGACCGGTACGTTAGCATAGGATTGAGCATTCACACGGGTTGTCATGTTACAACTCAAGCAGAAAAACAAAAACGAAGTAATTAATTTTATGGTTTTCACTAAATACAGTCTAAATTGTTAGTTGATGTGTTTTTGAACCTGTTCAGAGGGGTAAATGAAAATAGTCGTTTCAAATTCGCTACAAAAAAAAGTTAAATGACCTTTAAACAGCCGACTGTTTCTAACCTGCCTGAACGCTTTTCGCTTTAATACATCGAAGGTAATTGAATTTAAGCTAAATGTAAAATAAGCATTAATCATTTAATTACATTCTCTAAAAAATTACCGAGTATTAACACTTTTTCATAAACTTTGTGTAAAAGAGAATCAGTACAATCATGGAATTTAAACATAAACACGTAGTAGTTACAGGTGGAAGCAGTGGTATAGGTGCAGCCATTGTGCAAAAATTTGTGGAAGAAGGGGCTTTTGTTCACGTTTTAGATGTATCTATTCCTGATGCTAACACGTCTTCGCAAGTTGCCTATCACGAGTGTAATATCGCACAACAAGCTGCTGTACAGCAAATTGTAGATCAGATTGTTACTCGTCATCCACTTCATATCTTAGTGAATAATGCAGGAATTGCTTATGTGGGCAAGTTAGAAGATACTTCGGAGGCGGATTTGGATAGACTTTATAGCGTCAATATTAAAGGAGTTTACAACTGTCTTTATGCGGTCATTCCTCATTTTAAGCAGCAAGGCGGTGGCGTTATTTTGAATATCGCTTCTGTGGCAGGTTCCGTAGGTATTGCAGGACGTTTTGCTTATTCTATGACCAAAGGTGCGGTGTTGGCGATGACTTATTCAGTGGCAAAGGACTATTTGCAGGCAAATATTCGATGTAATGCTATTTCGCCCGCCAGAATCCACACGCCATTCGTGGATGGCTTTATCGCTAAGCATTATCCTGGCCAAGAACAAAATATGCTGGCGCAATTAGCTGCTAGTCAGCCTATTGGTCGAATGGGAACACCCGAAGAAGTAGCACATTTGGCGGTTTTTTTATGCTCGGATAAAGCTGGTTTCATCACAGGTACGGACTATCCGATAGATGGTGGATTCATTAAATTGAACAGTTGATTTTAAAGTGAGAAATGATAACCGATTAAGCAATAGTTAATTTACAACTTGTTTGTTATCAGATTATTAAATAAAAATATTCACTTACAATTTTGTCCCTAAACCACCTCCACCCAAAATGGTTGATGGGGTATCATCGTGCCAATTGCTTGCAATGAAAACCCATGTTGAAGAGCGAGTGTCGTGAATACAGTTTCTTGAGCAGCGTTTACAGCAACCAGTAAGCCACCGCTTGTTTGTGGGTCGCAAAGCAGATAGCGACTATTTTCTGATAAGGGGGCAATACCTTCTCCGTAGCTATCCCAATTGCGGTGAGTGCCACCGGGAATACAATCTTTTGCAAGGTAGTCGTTCAAAGCTGTTTGGTCTAATAATGGAACAGCGTTGAACTCAATGCGCGCACTACAATTAGAGGCTTCGCACATTTCACTCAAGTGTCCTAATAAGCCAAAACCTGTTACATCCGTCATTGAAATGTACATAAGGTAGTGTGCCGAACACCTCGCCAATTCGATTGAGTTGAACCATAGAATTACGTGCCATAAGTGCATGTTCTGGTAAGAGTTTTCCCTTTTTTTGTGCGGTAGAAAGAATACCTACCCCTAAAGGTTTAGTTAAAAAAAAGTTTATCTCCTACTCTTGCACCTCCATTTTGCTTGATGTGAGCTAGTTTGGCACGTCCCGTTACTGCCAGTCCGAAAATAGGTTCAGGGCTATCAATACTGTGTCCGCCTGCCAGTGGAATACCAGCGTCAAGACAGGCTTTACGCCCACCCTGTACAACTTGATTGGCAACTTCTGCAGGTAGTTGATGGATAGGCCAACCCAGTATGGCAATTGCCATGATGGGCGTTGCTCCCATCGCATAAATATCGCTGATGGCATTAACTGCTGCAATCCGTCCAAAATCTTCTGCATCATCCACAATGGGCATGAAGAAATCGGTGGTACTCACGATGCCTGTTCCGTCTCCTAAATCCATTACTGCTGCATCGTCACGCTGGTCATTACCCACTATTAAATTTTGGAATTGTGCGCCAATTAGGTTGTTTTTTAGAATTTCACCAAGCACTTTAGGGGATATTTTACATCCACAACCCGCACCATGACTGTATTGGGTTAATTTATAATCGTTGCTCATCTGCTAGTTGTATAAGTTGATGCACCAAAGCGGGTGATTTTTCCTGCATGGGCAAGGTTAGTATTTTTTGAAATCCTACCCTCTCT
The DNA here is from genome assembly GCA_012031785.1 of Saprospiraceae bacterium. GTDB lineage: Bacteria > Bacteroidota > Bacteroidia > Chitinophagales > Saprospiraceae > JAAUTG01. The sequence continues at coordinate 5,364 of JAAUTG010000179.1, forward strand.
GTGGATAGGCTGTAAGATTTATCGTAATAGCGCAAAGCAATGGTAGCAGCAGTATGAAAGTCATCGTTTACTAATGCTTCCAAAGCTATTTTGCAATTAAGGTTTCCCAAACGTCTTTCGATACGCTGGAAGGCTTGCTCCAAGAATGGTTTATCAAAACAAGCATACTCGTTGATCAGCCGTTGAAGCCTTGCTTCAAAGGAGATGTTCAACTCAATGAGCGTAGCGTCTTTGAATGCTTCCCAAAAATAATCAGGTGTGTAAATTTTTCCGATGGTTCTGCTTTCGTTTTCTATCCAAATTCGACGAGAGCAGTCCAGTTGCGAAATCACGCCGTACAAGTTGTTTTCAAATTGTTCAATGGAAGGCTGAGGGCATTGCCCAATAGCACCAAAGGAAGAACCTTTGTGATGCGCTAAGGCTTCCAAATCAACGACTTGTTCGCCTAGTGCAGCTAGTTGGTGGAGCAAATCTGTTTTTCCACTACCTGTCGAACCGCCAAGAACGATTAATTTTAATTGCGACCAAACGGGGGATTCCCGAATGGCTTTTCGGTAAGATTTATAGCCACCTTCCAATACATTCACTTCAAAGCCCGCAAATTCTAACAACCATCCCAGACTTCCACTGCGCTTGCCACCTCGCCAACAATGGACAGCTACTTTTCTCTCAGGTGCTAGTTTTATGGCTGTTTTTACATAATCTGTCATTTTTGCGCCAGCAAAATCTAGCCCTCTCAAAAAAGCAGCTTCTGGGTTATGTTGTTTGTAAATTGTACCTACTACCACTCTTTCTTCGTTGGAAAACAATGGTAAATTGATTGCCGTAGGAATATGTCCACTCAAATATTCTGCGGGTGTCCTTACGTCTAATAAAATATGCCCGTTTCTTTTTTCCAAAAACTCCACTACCCCAACTACCTTCATAATTAATTTCTCACATTACGCCTTTGGTGATTTAGTTATTTGTTGTCACGGTTATGGGATAGTGTTCTATTCTTCTACACCCCAACAAATAACTAAATGACCAATTCAACGGATGACCGACTTAGCTCTATCAGCTAGTGATGATTTAAGATTTCAACATACTTTGATAGCGCGCTGGGTCATTTAGTAGTTTGATAGCTTCTTGCACTTCCAAATCGTTACGTAAACCCACTTGCACGCTACCTTTCTTGTAGAAATATCGCCCTGCAATTTCTTTTTCAATCATATCCACAATAGCGTCTTTGAACAGCGTCAATTCTTGCTCTTTAGTTGATTTGATTTGTTGTTTCACAGTTTCTAATGAAACGCCAAGGCTAAAACCCTCTTCCTTTGCTTTTGTTTCCAATTGGGTGATAAGTTTTTCTGTGTCGGTATCATAATCAAAGTTTCTACCAGCCACATAGTTGATGAAGACATCGAAATCAGTAAATCGCAAAGTCTCCACAGGGTCAACTTGTGTTTTGCTCGCGCAGTAGTTAGTAACAAAATCGAAGATAATGTGTCCTTTGTCCAATTGTTTCAATACATTCGAGCTACCGTCGCGGTCAATCACTAAATCTGGCTTTACCCCACCACCATCTAATACTTTTCTGCCATTGCGTGTTTTGAAAGGCGTGCGCTCACTTTCTGGAATATCAATAGGTTCGCCGTTGTCATACTCCACGGCTTGAATACATCTTCCACTAGGAATATAATATTTTGCAGTGGTCAGTTTTACTTTCGCATTGTAACCAATATCTCTAGTGTTTTGTACCAAACCTTTGCCGTAGGACAATTGCCCAATAATCACACCACGGTCGTAGTCCTGAATGACACCAGAAACAATCTCTGATGCCGAAGCTGAGCGATTGTTGATTAGTATTACCAATGGAATCTCTGTATCTACTGGTACGTTCAAGGTTTTGAAACTTCTATCCCATTCTTTTACTTTACCTCTAGTTGTCACCACTAATTCGTTTTTAGGAATAAATACGTTGGCTATGTTGACAGCTTCGTTAAGCAAACCGCCTCCATTGCCGCGCAAATCAAGCACCACGCCTTTCAAGTCTGGGTCTTCACCTTGCAAAGTACGCAAAGCATCCGCCACATTTGCGCCTGCGTCTCTGGTGAACGTAGATAGATTGATGTAACCAATGTGATCCGCAATTTTTCCCGAGTATGGGATATTTTTGGCTTCTACTTCGTCTCGAAGCAGTTTTACAGAGAAAGGCACAGTCTTTCCTGGACGCTCAATTAATAATTCGACTTCTGTTCCAGGAAAACCACGTAAAATGTTGTTAATATCTTCTTGCGTTTTGCCTTTAGTTACTTTGCCATCTATCGCTAGTATTCGGTCTCCAACTTTCAATCCAGCTTTGTCAGCCGGCTGTCCTTCGTAAAGTTCAGTAATGGTAATTAAATCTTTTATGGTTTCGCTGGAAGCCCCAATGCCGTTGTATCTTCCTTCTGTGATGAAGCGATAGCCCTCTATTTGTGATTCTGAAATATAGTTCGTGTAAGGGTCAAGCGATTCGACCATCGCATCTATCCCAACGCGCATCAATTGTGCGGGTTCAATTTCATCCACATAGTAGGTATTGAGTTCTTTGTAGAGATTCGCAAATATTTCGATATTTTTGGTAATCTCGAAATACTTATTGCTATTGGGCTGAAAAGTAGTAGCCACGCTCAAAGCTACGACAACCGCAAGAATGGAGAATTTGATAAGTCGCTTCATGTTGCTGAATTAGTTTTTAATAGTCGGGAAATAAAGCAATAACGCTATTTTCCGCAATTATGGATACAATTTGCAAAAATAATCTAATTAGGGGAATTATTGCCAAATTCCCAGGATTTTAACAAAGATGCAAGAATTACAGATCAATTATCGCGCCAAAAATTAGTTGAACTGTATTCAAAAGCGCTGTTGGTTGATCAGCGTGTACCCAGTGTCCGGCGTTTTGAATTGTTTCTAATTCTGCATTTGGAAAAAGCTGCAAAATTGTATCCCAGTCAGTATCAATGATATATTTGGATTGCGCACCGCGAATGAAAATTGTGTCGCCTTCAAAAGAGTGGTTGCTATGCACCGCATCAAGAATATCCTGATAGTGATTGTAAATCGCCTGGAAATTCATTTTCCATTCAAAATGGCCTTCTTTGGAGCGGGAGAGATTTTTCATCAAGAATAAAATAGTGCTTTCCGGCTCATCAGGTAAGTGACTTCGCAAGAAATCTTCGGCGTCCTTTCGGTTTTCGACCTGGCTCAAATCCAATGCCAGCAAGGCTTTCAGGATATGCTCGTGCCCACCTTCGTAGCGCTTGGGTGCAACATCTACAACGATTAATTTATCCACCATATCAGGATGGTCGAGTGCAAATTGCATCGCGGTTTTTCCTCCCATCGAGTGTCCCAGGATATGTGCTTTGAATATCCAGTGTGATTCCATGAAGCGGTACAGGTCTTCTGCCATCGAGGGGTAATCAATCAAATCATTGTGCGGAGAGCGCCCGTGGTTGCGCTGATCGAGAATATAAACCGTGTAGTTTTCAGATAATTGCTTACCAATGGTTTGCCAATTATCCAAAGTGCCAAACATCCCATGCAGAATAATGATGGGTTCGCCTTGTCCGAAGGTTTTATAATTTAATTCCATTTTGGGTTTGATGCTATCAAAAAAGATTGTAAATTTGAGAATTGTAAAATTTTATTTCAAAAAAGTGCAATTAAGTAAAAATAATTTTTTATTAAGTACTCCATTAAGTGTTTTTTAAGAGGCTCATCCTACCTTTGTATCAAGTTCAAGAAACAACAAATAAGGCGTACAATTTGATTATTCATTTTCAAAATTGTGTGGGAAAACAGCACTCGTCTATTCTTGAACAAAAAGCAGCAGATTTTTCCGCACCATTTTGTGCCAAAACCACAAAGAACCATGGCAGCTTATTCAAAGTTAGATTTTGAGGTGAACCTCAACGGTATGTTCAAAGTACTTCACGGCGGATACGCCATCCTTTCGGAAGAACCAGATGATGACCAAGGTGACCATTTTTCGTTTCCTCTCCGGGTCCGTACCACCCCTATCCGTCCAACATGATTATCCAAACCGATCAGCCTTGGAAGTTGAAGTGCCACTGGCATGTGAAAGGTAGCTTGTGCTTGATCATTCACGGTAAGTGGGAATGCAATGTTTACCTGGAAGAAATGGGCGCTGGCGAGTACAAAGGAAGTCCGTTCACGACGACCATTCCTTTTGTAAACGAATTGGAGCACGCTTATGAATCCGTAGTGAACATTCCGGCGAATTCTATCCCACCTGGTGTTTATCGCATTACGCTTTCGTTACAGCTTTTTGGGCCCAAGCCCTAAAAATGCACC
>JAAUTG010000180.1 GCA_012031785.1 Saprospiraceae bacterium
TATGGCGCAACTTTTAAGAATTTGTCAAAAATTGCAAACCAACTTAATCTAACTACTTGAAAACAAGTAATTTATCAGCAATATTGAGTTAATAAAAGCTTACTTGCGCCAAAATTACGGATGAACCAAAAAATTAGCAAACACAAAGGTGGATAAAAATTTTGCTAAACAAGGACGAAACAATCGTTTGTATGGCTTTAAAAACTAACATAAATAACTGATGAACCATTATTTGGTCTCTCTAATAACTTTATCTGGATGGAAAGTTGATTTAAGAAAGGTGTTTTTAATGTCCATCAAAAAATACTAACAAGAAATGACTTCGAGAAAACCTAATATTTATAGATTTTGGTAAGATGATGACAAAAAACAGGTGTTGAGCCTCTCTGAAGTTGGTTCTCATTGAGTTATTTTTCTACAAAAGTTTAAACCTTCCAAAATTGTTTTTTCGCAATATATTTGGATAATTTATACTTACTCAAAAAAACATACGTAAAATCAGCTATTACCAGTGTAAAACATACGTTTGTTTGTTAGGTCTAGCCCAGTCATGTGTCATCGCTAAAATACACCATTCAACAAGTGTCCCATATATTTTTGCTTGGTATGTAAATAATTCCAATTTTCTGCTTTGGGTTCTACAACCAATGGAACACGTTTTACAATTTCGATAGACGATTTCTCAATGGCTTCGATTTTATTTGGATTATTGGTTAACAAGCAGATAGCACGCACGTTTAAATCCTTCAATATTTCTACCGCAAGGTCATAATGCCTAGCATCCACTTCTAACCCAAGATGTATATTAGCATCAATGGTATCTAATCCAGTATCTTGTAAATTGTAAGCTTTGAGTTTATTGATTAATCCAATTCCCCTTCCTTCTTGACGCAAATAAATCAAAATACCACCTCGAGCTGCGGTCATATCCATTGCTTTATCCAGTTGCTCTCCACAATCACATCTTTTAGAGCCAAAAAGGTCACCTGTCATGCACTCTGAATGAATGCGCACCAAAACGGGTTCAGAAGGATTGAAATTCTCATGCACCATGGCTATATGTGGCATCCAATCGTCTGAATGAGCAGAGTAAGCAATCATGTTGAAACTTCCCCAAGGTGTTGGTATGACTGCCTCAGCTTGTCTAGCTATCATGCAAAAAAGTTGATTGTCTTTTGACCATTTTATGATGTAATACTTCAATGAGAACACTACTTTTCATTGTCGCATTATTCTCATCTAGCAGTACTTTATACCTGCAAAAACAGTCAAGTAAACAAGTTAATTTAGCACATCTTGCGCTAATTTTGTTACTTTTATCCAAGTTTGCTACCTATTCGCACGGTGCTGCAATCTATGTGATATGCAATGTAACCAACGAACCTTACCTTTGGTTGTTAATCCACTATTATTTCATCAATGCGCCTAAAAAGGTAAGAATTTTGGGAAGGAAGAGCAGCAATCCAATGACTAGTGCTACAATAGCAGCTAGCAATACAGCAGCAGCAGCCACATCTTTAGTTTTGCCAGCAAGTGGATGAAAGTCAGGAGAAACTAGGTCTGTAAGAAATTCGATAGCGGTGTTGATAGCCTCTGCAACTAGTACCATTGCAATAGTGAGACAAAGTAAAATCCATTCTAGCGAAGAAATACGAAAAAAAAATCCTAGTCCAACCGCTAATACTGCCAACACAAGATGAATAATTGCGTTGGGTTGAGTCTTGAATAAAATGAAGATGCCATGAAAGGCATACTTAAAACTCCGTAGCCTTTCTTTCAGCATCAGAGAAATATAAGTAACCCACATCATTAGCTCTTTCGTCAGCTGTCATGTACTGAAATGAACCTACAATACCTATATGTTTGGAAGTTTCTCCACTGATGGTATGGAAGCCAATACATTTGAAATCTTCGGAAAAGAAGATGTGATCGGTTGGTACTTCAAATAAGTCAAGATAACCATGTGGATAAGTGGTGCTAAACCCTGCACGAGCATCTTGCAATTTACAGGTCTCTCTAAATTCTTGTATGCCATCTGACCAAGGAGCCAAATGATATTCTCCAAACATAATTAGCGGACTATTCATTGCTAAGCATTCTTGGCGGATTACTTTTAAGTGTTCTTCCACTTGCTTTGCCTGAGCCGAAGTATTGGAAGGAGAAGTCAATGAACTGATGAAGTAAAAATCTTCTGCCCCGTTTACTGTGACGCTTCCGACAATGTTAGGCATTTTACCACATTGGAAGGTGTCAATAGACGAGAACGGGTACTTAGAATAAACACCAATTCCGTCATTACCCAAACTTGGTATCGCCATGTGAAAGGGATACATTTCAGTCATATTATCTTCTAAGAAAATGTACCAATCGTAACTTAAATTTTGAACAGAAACGATGTCTGCATCTATTGCTTGGAAGGTTTGTAAAGTTTTTTCGTAATCTGGTTCAGTATTAATTGTGTTGAAGTGAGCTATCTTTACTTTAGGCTGCTTAGTTTCTATTGGATATTTGAGTTGGTCGTGCGAATTTTCTTTTAGAAACAAACATAGTACAGCGCAAGAGGCGAAACTGGTGAACGTTAGCTTAGGTTTATTGAAAACCAAAAAACAAGCCCAATTAAAAAATAACCTATCATGAACTGTGGTGCATACTTAGCACCTAGCTTTAGAGGAAAAACGTCAGGTGTTTCTATGCAAAGTATCGTCACTGACGACATAAGCCCTAACAGCAATAATTCCGAAAGTTTCAGATTAAGTACTCTAGCAAGCATGACTCAAAAAATTACAAGTTTCGTAAAATTCATTTCGTTGAATGTTGGCTGAAATCATAAAGAAGATTCAACCTCATACCTAAGCTTCCATGAATGTTTTAGTACAGTCATAAGCAAACTTTTTCCCCAATTTTACTTAGAAACATCAACTTTGTTTCGCAACTACTTCTAAGAAAAAGAGGAGGTCAAAAGTTCGTCACAAATATAAAAATAATTTTTCATGTAATCTTCTTATCTCAATGTAATTTTTTCAACCTTAACACTTAAAAATTTATCGCTCAAAGTAGTTTAAAAATGAATATAATATAATCTACGGTCTTTTACTTTAATACTCGGAATATTATATTAATATTCACGAGAATATTAGCTTAAAAATAGTTTACCATTTTTTTACTTTTGAATAAAAAATGACATTGCGCCATTTGCAAGTCCGTAATTGCCTCGCACTATTCCAAGCGAGTGGCTACTACAATTGGAGTTTGAAAAATGTTTACTTTGCCAGATGGTGAAAAGTATTCTACAAGCAATAAGTAGATACCGATTCGTGCTTTTTCACCATTATCCAAATCGCCATCCCATTTTAACTGACCCTCAAGAGCCAATAATTCGCTTTTGGCAATTTCTTTAACGAGTTGCCCTTCAGCATCAAATAATGCTACGTTAGCAAGAAAACCAGCCTCTTCCAATTGATAATCAATAAGAAGAAAATCCTGAAAGCCGTCGCCATCAGGAGAAATGGTTGGTGTAGCTACTGAAAATGCGGTATTGGTGGTAGCAGTCAGCAAAAATTGAGAGTTGCGGTAAGTCGGTGTGGCAAAACCTACTGAAGCCGCCGCAGAGTGCCAGTTAGAAGCATCTTGCGTGTTGCTGTTAGGATTAATACGCTCTAAAGAAACCCCATTTTCGTCATCCAGTAACGCATTATGAAAGGTATTGCTGTAACTAAACTCATCTAACACTACTTCTTGCAAATCACCTGCACGGTAAACTACAATAGTTCCTTCTTTATCATCTAAACTAGGTAAATTGTTCATAATCAGCGCGTCAGGAAATTCAACTTGATAACGACTGGCAATGTCTTGTGGAGAACTGGTAAACACGGCGTAACTATCTGGGAAAAGAAGGTAATTTTGCGCCACAGGAACTGCATCAGAGAGGCTTGTACCTAGCCGAGAAGCAATAATCAAATCTCCTAAATTGAGTATTTTTTCTGAGCGATTATATATTTCCAAGAAGTCCACTCCACCTGTAGCGGGATTAAATAATACTTCATTGATTACCATATCCATTGATTCTGCTACGTCTGGCAAGGCGAAAGTACCAGTTCTTCCATTTCCAATCCGATTACCTTGGCAATCCGAGAAGTTGTTAGAAAGGGTGATGGTGTAAAGTGTATTCCGAACAGCTGGTGTTTGCAATTTAAGCAAAACGGTATTGAAGTAGGGAGATTCTGCAAATGCTTCTGCCACGTTCAAGTCGTTAATGGTATAATTCGCAGCATCCGCAGCAGTTTGTTCATCCAAAGATTCCTCAAAGAATAACCTGATTGTAATACTATCTAAAGGAAAAACACGAACCAAACCTGCAAAAATTTCATCAGGAATAGCGTTCAAAATGCTGTTCGGTCTTCCAGGCGTGCCACCATTGCCATTCTCAGAAGCCCGCCAATTTTCTCCCGATACATCGCAAGGGCGATCAGGATTGATTAATTCTAAGCTCCATCCACCATCTGATTTTCTAGTGTCTTTGTACCACTCATCACTGTAATTTACTGCATCAATCACTTGTCCATTGTTGCTACTTAAAATAACTTCACCGCTTGTGTTGGTCAAAGTCAAAAATCATCCAGAGGCAGTTGATTATCCACGTTATTAAATTCAACTGTCCCTGCCTCATAAATCAAAAGATATTCATCAGGTAATAAAGTGTAGGTAGGTAATGTAAGCGTTTTGGTAGCATTAGATAAGGTAATACCTTGTAAATCAAATGCCTTATTGCTTCTATTATACAACTCAATGTATTCTGTTTCTGGCAAACCCAAAGAAGGTGTTGGGTCTGCCATGATTTCGTTGATGATGATGTCATTGGCAGTAGGTAAAGACAAGCTAACATAAGAAAAAGTAACTTCGGCAGCTACCAGTTGATTTCCTGATAAATCTTCTACACCAGTCACGCGCAGGGTATAGTTAGAAAAATTTTCTAGCGCAGGTTGTACTTCAAGCAATACTTCATTCGGCAAAGTTAGTGCAGCATTAATGACGCTTAAAGTAGGTGTTAGACTGTAATTAGTTGTTGTTGAGGCGGTTGCTTCCGCCAGTGCCTCGTCAAAAATGAGTATGATTTCATTGGGTGTGATGGGTGAGACGCTGATTAATTGTGGAGCAATCACATCTTGGGTGGTATTGATGGAAATATCATCAAAAAAGAATTTATCACTCCTTGTAGCAGTGTAAATACATTCTAATCCAAAATAATTTCCAGTATTATAGGTATTGTCTTCGGCACTTTTTTCTATCTGAAAGTCATTTCCACCTGTGTAATCCGTAGCCAAACTCCATTTTCCTGAAGCGTCGCGGCTCACTTGTATCCTTGCCACGACAGTCGCGCCACCTACAGTTCCCATCGTCCCACCCAGCACGCGCTTATTGCTCGTACCATCTTGCCGATACAATTCCAAAGAATCCGATGCGCCAGAAATACCGCCAATTCGCAAAAATAGCCGTTTGTATTAGAAAAATTTGGCGAGGTACTGGACAAATAAATTTTGGCAAAATTCGAGGTAGAAGGTGAAAAGTCCATACGTACATAAAACTGCCAAGTTGTTGCTGAACGCATTGCAAAAGGCGTGAACAATAGCGCAGGACTAGTAGCACTGGCGTCCAAAAGCTGCAACTCTCCTGCAGTGTTAAGCGTGAATTTTTCGGTCATACCTTGCCAACGATTTTGCCAATTGGAATCAGAAAAATCATCCATAAATTGGGCAGATGCCACACTAGAAAGCAAGCACAAAAGACTAATAAAGCTACCTTTCAAAAGGGTGCAGATTTTAGGAAATGTTTTCATGGTGCTAAAATTTTATTTAAGTGTTTCGCAGAATCAACCTGTAAATTTTAGATTCCAAACTCCTGATAATTAAGGAAAATTACTTTTTAGGCTCTATATTTGCCACAAAATAATTTGTAGCACTTTCTTTTTCTTTAGAGAATCAGTCAAATATTGCCTTTACGTCGTGCGGTAAAATTCATAAATTTGATTCAATTTTGCAGCAAATTTATTCAAATAAATAAAAAGAATGAGAGTAGCAGTTTTAGGAGTGACAGGTTTAGTTGGAACAGTGATGCGCAACGTACTAGAAGAACGAAATTTTCCTGTTGATGAGTTCATTCCAGTAGCCTCTGAGCGTTCTGTTGGGAAAAAAGTAACTTTCAAAGGAAAAGACCATGAGGTGGTGAACATGCAAACAGCTATTGCAGCACGACCAGATATTGCTATTTTTTCGGCAGGAGGCAATACTTCTTTGGAGTGGGCACCTCGTTTTGCAGAAGTTGGAACGACAGTAATTGATAACTCTTCAGCCTGGCGTATGGATGCGACCAAAAAATTGGTTGTCCCAGAAGTTAATGCACACGTATTGACGAAAGAAGACAAAATTATTGCCAATCCTAATTGCTCCACCATACAATGGTGGTCGCACTTTATCCGCTTCATCAACGTTATCGAATCAAGCGATTGGTCATTTCCACTTATCAATCTGTAACAGGCACTGGGGCTAAGGCAGTTAGTCAGTATAAATTGGAGAGTAAGGGTTTTGAAACTAAGCCCGACGAAATGGCTTACCACTATCCAATATTTGAAAATTGCATTCCTCAATGTGATGTTTTTTTGGATAATGACTACACAAAAGAAGAAATGAAACTCGTCAACGAAACGAGAAAAATTATGCTTGCTCCTGACATCAGAATCACTGCCACTGCGGTGCGTGTGCCAGTGGATGGTGGACATTCGGAATCTGTAAATGTGGAATTTGAAGAATATTTTGATGTAGAGGAATTAAGAGGCATCCTAAAAATGCACCAGGCGTAGTGGTTTTGGACGATAAAGTTAATTTTCAATATCCCATGCCCTTGTTTGCGAAGAACAAAGATGAGGTATTTGTTGGGCGTATTCGAAGAGATGAATCCATTGAAAATGGTTTAAACTTGTGGATTGTTTCAGATAATTTAAGAAAAGGTGCTGCCACTAACGCCGTACAAATTGCGGAATATCTAGTGGAGAATCAATTGCTATGAATAACTACGGTCAGTGTTTGAAAAAATGATATTTTTGCGTTAAATTTGTGCGATTAGAATTTGGGGAAAGGTTTAAAAAGATGGTCTTGAGTAAATTTCCAAGATAGTCTTTGGCGATAACAGTTTTGATAACCTAAAATAAGTATTTGATTATCAATTAATTTCTTCCTAAAATCTAAGCGACATTATATTACTAAGTATTGTGATTATCAACTTTTACTGCATGGAATTGCCCTCATTTGGGTGTTTGTTGGTTGAGGTGTTAGTCGGAATTGTATTTTAGTGAATTTAGGGACTTTAACTTTCGTGAAAAATGAAGACGAAACTCGTACTTTGGGGTAAAAACGCACAAGAAGAGCGCGTACTGTTGGGCATCGAACTGAAGCCTGAAAGCAACTTGGTGAAAACTTACATCTTTTCTGAAGCAGTGGCTACAGACGATTTTGCGAATGCTTTAATGCAAAATTGGAGAGATGGAAAGGAAATGGAAATGCCAGAAGGTCACACGCAAATCGAATTGCCGCTATCTGTGACAGACAATATCATTCCAGAAGATTTGACACTGGAACGACCTGATTTGCTTACGCGAGCGCAAACAGAATGGCATTTTGTAGTGCTTTCTTCTAAACTACACGATGTATATCGTTCAGAGTTGGAGGATTTCAGAGACAAAATTGGTAAATTGCAGCAGTACGATGCCAAAATGTGGGATCAGTTGAAAGGATTTTGGCAGAAAGTACACGGTCAAATCAAGGAACAAAATTTGTTTCGTGAACATGCTGATTCACTGCAAAATACAACCAATCAGTTGTTTGAAGAACTAAAAAAGCTACGGACGAAAATAGAAGAACAATTCCAACTCCGTTCTCGAGAACTGATGCAACAGTTCATGGACAAACTGTCGGATATTGAAAAACGCGCTTCTGAGGGAGCAAGATTAAGTACGGCTTTTGAAGATTTAAAGACTTTACAAACAAAGTTCAAAGACGCTAAATTTACAAAGGAACATAGAACCGAAGTCTGGAATCGCTTAGATAGTGCTTTCAAAGCTGTCAAAGAAAAGCGCTTTGGGGCAGAGGCCGCCCAGCAAGACAACTCTGCTGAAGGTCGTTTCGACCGCCGCCTGGATGGTCTTGGTCAGGCAATGGATCGCATGGAAAATCCATTCAGCGCGATTATGAAGACCTAGAGTTTCAAAAGCTCAAAATTGCTCAAACAGACGGTCAACTAGAAGCCCAGATTCGTCAGGCTAAAATAAAGATGATCGAAGAGCGTATTCGCTCTAAGCAAGAACGCTTGGACGATATGAAAAAGACGCAAGACCAAGTGGAAAAACAGCGCGAAAAACAACAGGAGCGCGACCAACGAAGGTCAGAAAAAGAGCGTATTTCAGAAGCTAAAAAAGAAGCAGAAGCACGCATACAGGAGCAAATGGAATCCGTAGCAGCTTCTAGAGATAAAGATGAGGCAGAAAAATTGGCGAAGGCAGCCGCATCCATAGCAGAGGAAAAACAACCCAAAGAATCTTTGGTGGGCGCAGTAGGGCAGATACTTTCAGAAACCTTAACGGATGCTGCTGACACTATGGTAGCCGTCGCTGGTGTAGTTGGAGAAAAAGCAATGGAATTTTTCGAGAGTTTTACGGCAACTGACGAACCTAAAGCAGACGACGAACAAATAGCGACTGAAGAAACTACCGAATCAACTGTTGCGTTCGCGGTTGAACAAGAAATAGAAGATGCTACTCAAATACTGGACGAAAAAGTGGAACAAGTATCAGATGATATGGAAAGTTTCGCTGATTCAGTGGTAGAAACAGTAGAAGATGCAATACCATCCGAAACAGCACTAGAGGATACCGCCGAAAATGTGGTAACAGCTATTGAAGAAGGTGTGGAAGCAATAAAAGAAGATAAAGCCTAACCAAAAGTGAAGGTTACAAAACCAGCGAAGGAATTTTGAACTTCCTTCGCTGGTTCTTAAAAGCAGTTCGAGCGAATCAAAAAGTGTCCTATAAGACCCACCAATATGTCTAAAGTCTAGTCTATGTCCATAAAAGAAACGCCAATCGTAAAGGGAATCGCGCACAGCGACGAAAAAACTCAAGCAGGTGAGATAAAGAATTACTACAAACTGCACGCCAAGATTTATGACCTTACGCGCTGGTCTTTCTTGTTTGGGCGACGGGAGATACTACAACGTCTTCCTATTGAAAGAAGCAAATCCATCACCATTTTAGAAGTTGGTTGCGGTACGGGTTTCAACTTAAAATTATTGGGTAAGCAATTTCCGAACGCCAAACTGATTGGTATTGATGTATCCCATGAAATGCTAGAGAAAGCCAAAGAAAATACAGCCGCGTTTAAGGACAGAGTGACGCTCGTGGAAGCACCATATAGCAGAGACAGTAAGGCAGCTGGCAGTGGCGTGGATATAGTGCTTTGCTCTTATTCACTCACCATGATTAATCCGCAATGGCAGGAGGTAATTTTGAAAGCAAAAGCAGACTTGAAAGTGGGGGGTTATATGGCGGTCACTGACTTTCACCAGTCTCAATTTTCATGGTTTGAACGGCACATGGGTAACAACCACGTCCGAATGAATGGACATTTACTTCCATTTTTGGAATCACATTT
>JAAUTG010000014.1 GCA_012031785.1 Saprospiraceae bacterium
CTATGAAGAGCAATGCCGTTTGTCGAAAAAACTTTAATTTTTGAAAAAACAGTGGAGTTAGTATGTCTTAGGGATGAGTAATAAATTATCATTTACTTTTACAACTCAGTCATGGTCAAATCATAAACTTACCACCATCACTCGTAATGTCTAATTCATCACTTACAATTACTTTCTTGTAGGCTACAAATCTACTCAAAATTGGGCAATTGTCACACCGTTTCCACCAAAATCTTCTGCTGGATGAGATACATTTTTGATAGTCATCGTATTTCGCGGAGTTTGGCTTTCACAGCGTTGCGCTAAAGCTCCGCTACCTTTACCGTGCAAGATACGCACGGAATCTGCATTAGAAACAAGCGCTTGGTCTAGAAAGTCTTCCACTGTTTTGATGGCTTCATCTAATCGCATTCCTCTGATATCCAGCTTATTATTAAATTTGGCGACTTGCTCGGTAGTATCTGTAAAAATACTTCTCGTATGGCGGATGTCCAAAGGTTCATTGACCACTTCTAAGTCGCTGATATTGATACGCATACGCATCATACCCATCTGTACCATCGCAAAATTACCATCCACAGATTCCACATTGCCAGTGGCACTTCCCATTTCATGCGCACGAAATCGCCTTTGAGGAGTGGCTTCTTCTTTTTTTCTTTCTTTTCAACAGGATGATAAATTTCTTCTTGCAACTTGGTTACTTCTTGCACTACTTGTTCGCGTTCTGCACGTACCTGTGCTGCCAGTTCTTTGGCTTTTTCTAGGTTTTTTTCTTCTTTTATTTCTCTGATTAATTTCTCAAGCTCTCGATTGTCCTTAGTTACTTTTTGTAGGCTTTGCTCTTTGGCATCTAGTTTTACTTTTTTGCGTCGGAACTCTAAGTCTTGCTGCAAATATTCGTAATTCCGAATGAGCTTTTCCAACTTGTTGGCACGTTCTTCGGCGGTGCGCAAACGCTCTTCCAACTCCTGTTTTTCGCGTTGTAGGTCAATTAATAACTGGTCAACTGCTTTTTCATTTTTCCCAGTCCTGTGTTTGGCATATTCCAAAAACTTCTTTACCTAAACCGCTTTTTTCTGCAATTTCAAAAGCGTATGAACTGCCTGGTCTGCCTACCTTCAGGCGATAAGTCGGCGCAAAGTTATCTTTATCATACAACATTGAACCGTTCAAAATACCATCGGTTTTGAAAGCATAAATCTTTAAATTGGAGTAGTGCGTAGTAATCACGCCATAAGATTTTCTTTCATTCAGTTGATTCAAAATAGCTTCTGCAATTGCTCCACCAATTTGCGGGTCAGTACCAGAACCAAATTCATCAATCAGTACCAATGTTTTTTCGTTGGCATGATCCAAAAAGGCTTTCATGTTTTTCAACCTCGAACTATAAGTACTCAAATCATCTTCCAAAGATTGTTGATCACCAATATCAGCAAAAAGATGCTCAAAAATTCCAAATTCAGAAGTTTCATCCACTGGCACCAGCAATCCTGTTTGTACCATCAACTGCATTAAACCTACGGCTTTCATGGTCACGGATTTCCCGCCTGCGTTTGGTCCGCTTAGTAGGAGAATTCGATTATCTTTCTGTAAAATCAAGTCAAACGGAACAGTCTCTCGAAATATATTTTTATTTTTTACATAAAGTAGGGGATGGTATCCCATTTCAATATGAATAGAAGCATGGTTGGTAATTCTTGGCATTACAGCACGCATACTTCGTGCAAGTCGCGCTTTAGCTTGAACTACATCATAAGCAACTATGATGTCAATATAGCTGTACATCTTGGGGACGTATGGGCGTAGAGTTTCGCTCAAATCTTTTAGGATTCTGTAAATCTCTCGCTTTTCTTCAGTGTATAAATCAAAGATGTCATTATTAATGTCAATAACTTGTTCTGGCTCAATAAAAGCAGTTTTTCCTGTCGTAGATTCATCGTGGATAATACCTCTTATTTTTCTTTTATGCTCGGCAGGTACACTCAACACGCGACGGCTATTTCTAAAGCTTTCCACATTGTCTGTAAGCCAACCCAAGCGGCGGTATTCCCCAATTATTCCTTTGAAAACACGGTCTAATTCTCGTTCCTTAGAGCCAATGGAACGTCTAATCTTTGCCAAAGCTGGCGAGGCATCTGGTCGGATGCTCCCTTCTTCGTCAATCACTTTCTCAATTGCAGCAATTAGACTAGCATCAAAATTGTAATCTTTAATCGTTTGGTAAAGTGTAGGATATTGTTTTGACGCTCCAAAGTAAAAAAACATAAAATGTCATAAGTTTGGCGCAAAATAACATTGACGCGCTTGAGTGCCTCCTCTGAAAGTACATAGCCTTCTAAAGCCAACATGCGTAAATCATCCGAAATATCTTCATAACTTCGGGCAGGGAAAGGCTCGTTTTGTTCAATAGAAATCTTGTACTCATGAACGGCTTTGAGTTGGTCTTGGAGATTTTTTTGTCCTGAAAGGGTGCTATTTGACGAATTTGCGCTATTCCCAATTCGCCTAAACAGTTTTCTTCAAGTAATTTAATTATCTTGTCAAACTCCAGTTTTTCGTATAAATCTCGTGGTTCGAGTAACATAAAGATGCGCTATTTGGATGCAGTTCACCTGTCTGCCTAACTAAAGGCAATAGGTTTGGCTTAGTATTTTATCAATTAGTTGATATAGTTTTCTAGTTAGGTTATTCTTTTGTTCCGATTATCTTTGTGCGCCAATCGGATTGGTTTGGAGTAATTGATTATTTTTTTCAAGCAAACAAGCAATTAAAACCTTACTAGACCACAAAACAGATTGCTTAACAAATAAAAACGATTAGAGTTCCATAAATCATGGCAGGAAATAGTTTTGGACAAATTTTTAAGGTAAGCACTTTTGGAGAATCGCATGGCAAAGCAGTTGGAGTTGTAGTGGATGGTTGCCCAGCAGGGCTAGACATTGATGCCGCGTTCATTCAACAAGAAATGGCGCGTCGTCGTCCTGGGCAGTCTAACATCGTAACGCAACGCCAAGAAGAAGATGCTATCGAAATTCTATCTGGCGTATTTGAAGGGAAAGCCACTGGTTCTCCTATTGCAATGATGGTGTATAATGAAGACGCTCGCTCTAAGGATTACAGCCATATCGCAGACAAATATCGCCCTTCTCATGCCGATTTTACCTACCAAATAAAATACGGTTTGCGTGACTATCGCGGAGGTGGTCGTTCTTCCGCACGAGAAACACTGGCTAGGGTCGCGGCTGGTGCATTAGCGAAAATATTTTTGAAGCAAAACGGTATTTCGGTTCATGCCTATGTCAGTCAGGTAGGTCATTTAGCTACCGAAAAGCCTTATCAACTGCTGGATATGCAACTGATTGAAGCTACGGCAGTGCGCTGCCCTGATTTGGAAGTAGCAGAACAAATGATTGAACTAATTAAGGCAGTTCGCAAAGATGGCGATACGATTGGCGGTATTATTCAAGGCGTAGTGCAAGGTTGCCCAATAGGTTTGGGAGAACCTGCGTTTGATAAATTACATGCCGACCTTGCAAAAGCAGTGATGAGCATCAATGCCTGTAAGGGTTTTGAATTTGGTTCTGGTTTTGCAGGTGTTACTATGCGTGGCTCGCAGCACAATGATATTTTTTATACTGAAGATGGCAAAATAAAAACCAAGACTAATCATTCAGGTGGTATTCAAGGTGGTATTTCCAACGGTATGGATATTCATTTTAGAGTTGCTTTTAAGCCTGTGGCAACGATTGTGCCTGCTCAATTTTCTGTCAATGAAGCTGGAGAAGAAGTAGAAATTACAGGCAAAGGCAGACATGACCCTTGTGTACTGCCAAGAGCAGTTCCTATTGTGGAGGCGATGACAGCTTTGGTACTGGCAGATCATTTATTACGCCAGCGAGCGACTAAAATGGAGCATAAAAAAATCTACCTCAACTTATTTGAAAGGTGTTTGTTAAGACGTGCAAAACCACTCTACAGGTAGGTGAAAAAGATGTGACCTGAACGAACACTTTTACGGATAAATAGTGGATTGGTTTATTTTATCTGATGTGTAACTAGTTAAAATTAGTGATGAGACATGACTGATGAGTTTATTTTTTAGCGCATTAACTTGACATTCAATAGTTCATCACTTAAATACAGTATCACCTTTTACATTATAGAAATTATTGATTATCAATGGCAACGATTAAGTTTACATTTGAAGATAACCGTATCCCCGAAGTACTGGTCAAAAATGCAGAGGCGGGGTACTCCATTTTGGAGATTACAGAAGATCATGACATTCACCTCAATCACAATTGCGGAGGCGTGTGCGCTTGCAGTACCTGCCACGTTTATGTCTTGAAAGGGGAAGATTATTAGAAGAAATTTCAGATAAAGAAGAAGATTTTATAGACCGTGCGATTAATCCTAGGCTGGAATCGCGTCTAGGCTGTCAATGTGTTATCTTGGAAGATGATGCTTACATTGAAGTAGAAGTTCCAGATCAATCCAAAATTATTGGACACGAACACTAGGAAGGTAGTTGTTTGGTATTATTGTTGATTTTAAATTCCTAATTCCTATTTTACAAACTCTCAAACATGGCTTTTAAAGATATTGAGGATTTTCCGATTGGCTGGGCTGATCATGAGGATATTGCAATGAAGTTGTATGAACGTTTTGGCGATGACTTCGGAGAAAGTAAAATTTATCGTATCCGTTTTACAGATTTGCTAGAGTGGATTTTAGAAATCCCTAATTTTGAAGGCACACGCGAGGAGTCCACAGAAGGACATTTGGAACAAATACAAGCCAAGTGGGTGTACGAATGGCGTGACAACCAATAAAACAACTTTATGAATAACTTGGAAGCATTTAATAGCATCAATACCTTTATTTTTGATGTAGATGGTGTATTGACAGACGGTAACCTGATTGTGCTTGAAAATGGTCAATTGCTGCGCACCATGAATACCAAAGATGGCTTTGCGATGAAAAAAGCAATTGACGCAGGCTACAAAATAGCTATTATCACAGGCGGTAACTCCGAAGGCGTGGTGTCGCGCTTGAAAGGGTTGGGTATTAACGACATTTATGCTGGCGTTTCTGAAAAAATAGATTCCTTCCAAGAATTAGTCTATACCTACGATTTGGATGCAGAAGCTATTTTATACATGGGTGACGATTTGCCTGATTTAGAGGTGATGGTAAAAGTAGGTTTACCTACTTGCCCTTCGGATGCCGACCACGAAATACAGCGCATCTCAAAATATATTTCCGCACACAAGGGCGGTCAGGGCTGCGTAAGAGACGTGATTGAGCGAGTGATGCGCGTACAAGGTAAATGGTCGTAATGACAATAGCTTGATGTAGTTCGCGATTCGCTTTTGCCTGTTTGCTTTAGTTTTAAGCACTTGTTTTGAGCCACTTATGCTCCAAAGCTATAAGTTTATGACTTGTCATTGATATTAAGTTTTTGTAAAATTTTTACATTTTGTATCTTTCTTTGCCATCCATTCTTGATATTTGCTCGAAACATATTATTCTTATGAGCACAACTAGCTTTGCTATCTTACTCTTCTTGTCAGCCGCTTGTTCTATTTCAAGGAGCAGTGCCCAATCTGCTGACCCATTTCCTCCCTCTAATGTTCCTGACCGTATTATTTTAACTTGGCAAGAAGATCCAGCCTATACGCAGGCAGTTAGTTGGCGCACTTCCGTAGCTGTCAAAAAAGCATACGCACAGCTCAATTTGGCTACTCCTTCTCCTAATGTGCCTGATACCAGCACAGTTGCTTACACTGCCATAACGCAAATGTTGGTGACTAACAATAATGCAGCTCATTTTCATTCGGTCAGCTTCAAGAACCTTCAACCCAAAACACAGTACATGTATCGAGTGGGAGATAGCACAATTTGGAGTGAGTGGTTTCACTTTCAAACAGCTAGTGCCACCGCAGAGCCGTTTTCCTTTATCTATTTTGGAGACGCTCAAAATGATATTAAGTCGCTTTGGTCAAGAACGATTCGCGGTGCGTACAGCAAAATGCCCTCTGCGGATTTTTTACTCCACGCTGGTGACCTTGTCAATAATCCTGTACGCGACGAAGAATGGGGAGAATGGTTTTATGCAGGTGGTTGGATTTACGGCATGATGCCTAGTATTGCTACTCCAGGCAACCATGAATATTATAGAAACAATCAAGGCGTTAGACAACTTGCAGACCACTGGCAACCTACTTTTACGCTGCCAGAAAATGGACCTACAGGATTGGCGGAAACCGCTTATTACACAGATTATCAAGGAGTAAGAATCATCTCTATCAACTCTCAAGCCTTTTTAAGCTTTGCTCAAGATAGCGTATCACAAGTCGCTTGGTTGGAGGATGTGTTACAAAAAAATCCTAATCGTTGGACTATCGTGACGATGCACCATCCTATTTATTCTTCTAAATTCGGACGTGACAACCCTACCTTGCGCAATGCCTTGCAGCCTTTATTTGAAAAATATAATGTGGATCTACTACTGCAAGGACATGACCATACCTATGGACGCGGCGGAGACAACATTCCTTTTGGAAAAGAGCCTACCTTGATTAATGGACCTGTTTTATGTAGTGTCAGTAAGTGGACCCAAAATGTATGATCTTTCGATGGAAGACTGGATGAAACGCGGTGCTTCCAATACGCAATTATATCAAGTTATTCAAGTGAATGGAAATCGCTTGTTGTTTGAGGCTTACACAACAACAGACCAGTTGTATGATGCCTTTGAACTGGTGAAAGGCAATGAAGGCAAAAACACATTTAGAGACTTAACACCTGAAAACGTGCCAGAACTTTTAGATCTACCACCTGGCTTTAAAAAAGGCTACAAAGAGGAAGATTGGGCAAAATTCAATCAACGCTTTGAGGCTTATAAGAAAAGAAAGCAGGAATAAATCTAGTAGCACATCTCTTGAAGATAAAACATTTGATAGCCTACAATTCCATCAGCGGCTATCAAATGTTTTACTGCCTTTTACACAAAGTTCAATAATCGGATAATTTACTTTTAATATTGTTAAAAAATAAAATAAAAAAATTATTAGTGATATTAAAATTAAATTACCAAATAATATAATTTTGGTTAAGCGCATGAATCTTCTTTTTCCACGTTTATGATAGAGTGGGGCGCGTGTGCCGATAAATATACCTAGTCCTCCCATAATCAAAGCTGCTAGAAGCAACGTTTTTTCTGGTGTTCTACGTGCTGAACGTCTTGCTGCTGCTTTGTCTCTCCACATGAGCGCGTAGGAAAAGACGTTAGTTAATAGAAAAATAAATAGACAAAATATATATACTATTCATAGCATTCCTGTATTTTAGTGCGAAATTTAGTAAAGATGCGAAAAAGAAAGCATTACAAAAGTAGAAGGCAGAGGATGTTGAGGGATTTGAACAATGCAAAGGTAATATTTATTTTCTTAGGAATTGCTGCGGTACTATTGGTGGTCAAAAACCGAGTAAACATTTGGACCTGGATAGGTACTTTTTTTTATTAAACTAGATGACTTCGCAGATTTACAATCACACTATTTTGCAAATACTTCATGTTATGTCTGAAATTCTAGGTCACCTCACCCACATTCGCCGATTCCCTGTTAAAAGTATGGCAGGTGAAATAGTTCCAGAAGTTTGGGTTTCCTATTCGGGACTTGCTGGTGATAGGGTATATGCTTTTAGAGACCAAGCTAAGCAAAATAACTTTCCTTGGCTCACTGCTAGACAAATGCCAAATCTATTGCAATACCAACCAGTTTGGAAGCAGGTACTCCAATCAGAAATCCAGTACCCACAGCCTGAAGCGTTTGAACTTACCATCACTACGCCCGAAGGTGTGACGTATTCCATCGAAGATGATGCCTTGTTGGAACATTTGCAGGATTGTACGAGCAGACCTTTGGTGTTGAGGTTTTCGGAAGCTGGAATGCAGGATAGCCGCCCTATTTCGCTTATTGGTCAGCAAACCATAAAGGCTTTTGAGCAAGAAATGAATACGCCAATGGATGAGCGTCGGTTTAGGATGAATTTTCAAGTAGATTGGGCGCAATCTGTTCCATTTTTTGAAGATACTTTAATAGGAAAAAAAATTCAAATCGGCGACACGTTAGTGATAGAAATCAATAAAAAAGATCATCGCTGCATTATGATTAATTTAGACCCAGATGATGCAAAAGGCAATCCTTTAATTTTCAGAACCTTAGCCCAAAATCATGAAGCCTGTTTAGGTGTCTATGCCGTAGTAGTAAAGGAAGGAACAGTAAAAGAAAATGATTCGATTGTTGGACTTTGGTAGTTTGTTTTCCCCGAGTGCTAGCTTGATACTAATTATAATTACTCAGCAAGATAGCCAAACGAACAAGTGACTAATTAATAAAAAAAGTAGTGAAGACCTCGCTTTGATTGGCTTCACCACTTTTTTATAAAGATTTTTTATTTTTTCTTCCCACCTTTCAATTCTGTTTGCAATGCCTGCAGTTCTTCCCACTTTTCTTGTGCAGCGAGTGATGCTTGTTGGGGCCAGTAGCTCGGATTGTGCATTTTATAACGCGGATTGGCAGCAATAAGCATCGCCTTAATGTCATCGGGATTCAACTTTGATAAGGCTTTGAAACTGCTGATACCTACTGATTGTAGCACTTCCTCTAATTTTTTCCCAATTCCTTCTATCTTCGTCAAGTCATCATACGCAGTTGGCACTTCTTTTTTTGCTGTTGTAAGTACGATGGTCTCTTGATGTTCTTCTTTGACAACAGAAACTGTGTTTTCTGCTTCTCTCAGCACCACTACTGAGTTATTTACACCATTAAAAGGCGATGGAATGTAAGCATCTGCTTGCCAGTCGTTTTCCCAACGAGCATTGTCAATCAGATAGCGAAACTGGTAGCTACGTCCCGGGTCTAACTCCAAAGAAGTTTCATATACTTCTGAGCCTATTGCTTCCAAAGCAATGCCACGAGTATCCCAATTGTTAAAATCGCCAACTACCACAACTTGTTTGGCACCATTCACGGCTTTTTTGGGTAGTGTGAAAGTAACTTTCCACGTCCCCTTTTCCTTCAAAAACTCTTTTTTCATGTCGGTGATTGAATATTTAATTGATGTTACGCTATTGGCTGTTTATTATTCCCTTACAAATCTAATTCATCAAGCAGAAAGTCGTCTATAGAATGATGCTCCACTTTTTGAATATTCGCTGATTAAAAATCAGAAATCAACGACCAAGTAATTGTAATTTGTAACATCAATATTTGAATAATTAAAATTCTTAATTTAATCTTTTGGTACTTATCAGTAGGTAATCGTAGATGCCTACATTATGTTTTATTTGATTTTATCTTTTATCAATTGGAGTTATTTTTTATTTCGCAAAACTAAAATTCAACTTATTACGTAAATGTAAATGAATTGAATTTGTAATGACTTTGATTTTTTAGAAAACTATTCCCAAAAGTAAGGACAACACAACTGTAAAAAAGTAACTTATTTTGGCGCAAAATTAAACTTTTTGTTCTTATTTATATAGTTTTTTTTTGATTAAAAATAAATTGTTGATTATTTAAAAGAAGATGATGCCTTATTCTAATATAAATCCAATTTACGTCATTTGATACGTCCGTTAACTCATTATACAATAAAATATATCTATTGTAGCGTTATGTTTGTATTGTCAAATGAAAACAAAGGTAAGATAACAAAACTGGTGTTTGAGAACATGAGGTAAAAATTTGATAATTAGTAGGGTATAAATATGCTTTGATGTAAATTATATCTTGCGATAACTCATTGCTTTTTTTATCTATGTATATTTTTGAGATGTTTATCTGTTTACTCAAGAAAAATAATACTTAAAAAATGTTAAATTTTATTTTTTTTAGGTTACAAAAGCTATTTGTTCCGTCATATTGAAGCATTAAGAAAGTCACACAAACCAAAGACACAAAAAATCATTTTGGAAACTGATTAATTACACTAGCACCACCTTTGAGTATAGAAAGTAGTATGTAAACCATACACTTTAATTTTCTACGCCATAATTGGGTTAATACTAGCCAACGACTTGATAAGTTGTTGAATGATTGACTAAAAAACTTTTATCTCGTTATGCAAGAAAATATCACTCAGTGGTTGAAGCCAGTCTTTTTTGTAATGTGCGCAGCATACGTGTTGCTTGTATTTCCTGGTTTCTCACCAAAAAGTGTTTCCACTTCTGTTGTTGTAAATACATTTTTAGTACAAGATACACTACCTTATCCTACGGCTATTCAGCAAGTTATTTTGGATAATGCTAAACCTGTTGTACATAAAACACTTCCTGTATGTAAAGCTAGTTATGGGTTTTCTAATCCTTACGTTACATCAGAAAATTATGATGTGAGGCTAACTTCGGATACGCTTTATATCACTCATTGAAGCGTGTGAGCGAATTAATTACCATTAAAACAGTTTCTGTTTGCCAAGGAGAAGGCTATTTTGCTGCTAATAAACCGCGTTTTGTATCAGGCGTTTTTAGGGATACACTTAGCACTATGAACGGCTGTGATAGTATTGTGGTTACTAATCTTTCAGTGATTCATTGTAAGTATTCAGAGTAAGTTTCTATGCTGAATAATAGAATTGGCGTAGCCCAATTAGACTATACTCCAATCAAGTGTTTTTTCTATGCGTCGTAAAAATCATATAAATCTTTAGAAAATTCATAAAGCAAAAAAAAATTAGCAAATTTGCGCATAAAATAATTGTTAGTAATAGTACAGTGATGAGAGTTACGTTGCTTGATAATTACAAATGTAACTTTTATAGCTAATTGTTTATCATTAATTACTCATTCCTAAGCATTTGCAACCACAGGCAATATTTAAACAGGCGCAATATTTACATCAGCAAGGTCAATTCGCAGAAGCGGAACAGTTGTATCGGCAGATACTACAAACTTCACCTACCCATGGAGAGACACTCCATTTACTTGGTATTGTTTGTACCCAGCAAGGCAAACATGAAGAAGCTATTTCTTGGATATTGAAAGCTATCATCAGACAGCCCACTCAGGCAGCCTGCTATAATAATTTAGGATTGGTTTACGCCAAACTAAAAATGTGGGATAAAGCGATAGAAGCCTACAATGTAGTGACTAGATTGACCAATAATTTGCCCGATGTTTGGTTTAACCTCGCCAATGCTTCCAAAGCGCAAGATAAGCTTGAACAAGCTATCAAATACTATCAAAAGCCATCAAGTCAGACCCAAAGCACTTTAAAGCCATGTATAATTTAGGTAATTTGCTTTTGGAAACTGGCAAAATAAAATCATCAAAAGAATGGTACGAAAAAGCGATTGCTATCCATCCAAATTACTCAGAAGCTTACAATAATCTTGGTTCTGCATTGGAAGCATGGAACGAACATGACTTGGCTTTAGTTAATTACGAGAAAGCCGTAGAGCTAAAACCTAATTTTTCAGATGCCATCAAGAATCTCGCCAATGCCTATCTCAAGCAAGGGAATTACGAAAAAGGGAAAACGCTGTTACAAACTTTTATTCAGCAAAAAGAGGCTACAGGCTGGGAAAATTTAATTATGGCTTCGCTTTCTCCTATTGTTTTTGAAAATAGCCAAGCAATTGATGATTTTTGGTAAAACTGGAGTACGCCCTCCAAAGGTATGCTAGTCACAATCTACGTTTGGAAATCAACACGCTACATGAACAGCGATTAGAACCAGCAAATGGATTGCCTTACCAAGGTAGCGATTTAACAGCTATTCAATCCCTTTATGGTAATATTTTTAAACGCGCTTTACCCAATATAGAACTTCATGACTCCACCAACAGGCTGAAAGGCAACCTACACATTGGCTTTGTCGTAACAAATGGGCATGAAGGTGTATTTATGAAATGTATGGCTGGCATGGTGAATCATTTCAATACTGCTCGCTTCGACGTGACGGTGGTATGCAGCTTGCCAAATGGACAAGAAAAACTAAAACCAGCTATTACCAATCCCGCAGTGCGTTTCCTGAGTATTCCCAAACAAATGGATCAAGCTATTCATTTGATGCTCAAAGCTCAATTCGATGCTTTGCTTTATTGGGAGGTAGGCACGGATTATCAAAATTACTTTTTACCATTTTTCCGGCTCGCTCCTATTCAATGTGCCACTTGGGGTTGGCCCGTCACCACAGGTATTGCTAATATTGACTACTTTCTCTCCTGTCAACTATTGGAGATAGAAGAAGCACAACAACACTATACGGAAAAACTCATTTTGCTTAAAAAACTACCTACTTACTACTTGCGTCCTCCCGTTCCCAATCTACTAGAGGAATTAGAATCATTTGGTTTGCCTTCGGATGTACCCGTGTATTTATGTGTACAAAATCTTAGAAAAGTACATCCTCATTTTGATTACTTAGTTCATGCGATTTTGAATCGAGACGAAAAGGGCATCGTTGTATTCATCAATGACACCCACACGCATATTACAGAACTTTTAAAGGCACGAGTACAAAAAAATTGTAAAAATCATGCCCATCGCATAGTATTCTTAGCCCGAATGTCAGAGGAACGCTACTTGAATTTAGTAGCAAAAGTTCATGTAATTCTCGATACGCTATACTACAATGGCGGTGCGAATACCGCTTATGATGCTTTTGCTGCTGGTACGCCTTACGTGACATTGCCTTGGGATTTTCATCGTGGCAGGTATGGTGCAGCCGCATATCAACAAATTGGAGTGGACGACGCGATTGCTACGGATTTGGGAGATTATGTAGCTAAAGCCATTCACATCGCTAATGACAGCGTATATCGAAAGACATTAAGTGAAAAAATACTTGCTAATGCCCACAAAGTGTTTGAAGATATGGAAGCCGTTAGGGAAGTAGAGCGTTTCTTTTGGGAGAAATTGAAACGATGAGTTGATCTGACATTTTCTAAACAATAAGAATAAGTAAGCACCAATTTGGTTTAGTAACTCGCTTATCATCAGTTTTTTCATTGGCATTTCTTGATTGATTCCCAACGTCATACAGTTTGCTAGTCATGCAGTTTGCTATGTGTACTAGCCTATTCGTTTTTAAAAGCTATTTCATGCCTGCATGAAAAATCCATAAATTAAGGAGACTCGAAGTAATTGTGTTTGGGCAAAAGGCGAACATCAAATCGTGTAACTAACATCAGTGAATACTTATCCAGCCCAACCTTCTTTATCTAAACTGCGATACAAAATAGCTTCTGCTAAATGCTCTATCTTGATGTTTGGGCTACCTTCCATATCGGCGGCTGTTCTAGCCACCTTCAAAATGCGGTCGTAAGCTCTCGCTGAAAGTTGTTGGACGGTCATGGCTTTCTTTAACAGATTGGTACCCGCTTGGTTGAGTTCGCAAACTTCGCGCACCATACGACTTGGCATTTGTGCATTAGAATAGATGCCTGGGATTTCTTTAAATCGTTCTTGTTGAATATTTCTTGCAGTCACGACGCGCTGGGCAATATCTTTACTTGTAATTGCTGGGCGCTCTATACTAGACAACTCTTCATAACTAACTGGTGTCACTTCTACGTGCAGGTCAATGCGATCCAGTAAAGGTCCTGAAATTTTGGAAAGGTAGCGTTTTACAACACCTGGACCACAGACACATTCTTTTTCAGGATGATTGTAATATCCACAAGGACAGGGGTTCATAGAAGCGATGAGCATAAAATTAGCGGGGTAATCCACAGAAATTTTAGCTCTAGAGATAGTCACTTTGCGCTCCTCCATAGGCTGACGTAGCACCTCCAGCACCGTTCTTTTAAATTCAGGCAACTCATCCAAAAATAATACTCCATTATGAGAAAGTGAAATTTCTCCCGGCATTGGATTAGAACCACCACCCACTAATGCCACGTCACTGATAGTATGGTGTGGCGAACGAAATGGGCGCGCGGTAATCAAAGAAGAATTAGATGGTAAAACACCTGCCACAGAATGAATTTTTGTAGTTTCCAAGGCTTCGTGCATAGAAAGTGGCGGTAAATAGTGGGCATTCGACGTGCCAAACATCGTTTTTCCTGCACCAGGCGGACCAATCAAAATGGCGTTATGTCCACCTGCTGCGGCTAATTCTAAAGCTCGTTTAATATTTTCTTGTCCCTTCACATCCGCAAAATCAACGGCGTAATAATTGTTAGTATCTTGAAATTCCTCTCTTGTGTTCACCGCAGTGGGAGTAAGTTGGATTTTTCCAGAAAAAAAGTCCACTACTTCTCGTAAATTATCTACCCCTAACACGTCTAAATTATTTACAATAGCTGCTTCTCGAGCATTTTCTTTAGGAACAATTAATCCTTTAAACTTCTCTTTCCTGGCTTGAATAGCAATCGGTAATACACCTTTGATAGGGCGCAAACCACCGTCCAGCGAAAGTTCTCCCATAATAATATACTGCTCAAGTTGTTCGCTAGGAATTTGTTTAGTAGCTGCCAAAATACCAATTGCGATGGGTAAATCATAGGCTGCTCCTTCTTTGCGAATATCAGCAGGTGCCAAATTGACCACCAACTTGATTCTAGGTACTACATATTGGACATTCTTGATAGCAGCTTCGATGCGCGGAAAACTTTCTTTTACCACACTATCAGGAAGACCGACTAAAAAATAAAACTGCTTTCCTGCAATCACATTGCCTCCTGCGTTTACTTCTACTGTGATGGTCTGTGCATCAACTCCGATAACTGCGCTGGCATAAGTTTTAGCTAACATGCTTGAAATTAAATAATAGTTTGGGAATAGGTTGCATCAACGACTAGTAATACTGTTAGATGCCTTTTTGCTTCATACAGCTTACAATTGATTACAACTTGGGCGTGTAAAGTAGAGAAAATATTTGCAATTTAGTTGGCTGGAAAATAAAAAAATCAAGATTTATTTTACGCGAAGAACTTTGGTAAAGATAGTGCAGACTTTTGAATGTTAAAACTTCAAAAGTCTAAACACTTACTGTTTAAAAGTGGAGACGGCGGGAGTCGAACCCGCGTCCAGAGAAAGCACTCATTAGCCTTCTACATGTTTAGTTACCTATTAAATTGTCGGGTTTAAGATAGGTCAGGTTACCCACCCAAACTTACACCGTATCTTCTGAAATTTCGCAAAAATATCGAAGCGGGTATTTTCGCTAGCCCAAAGGTTGATGATATGCGGCGCGCTGTATATTAGGCATCAAGCGCACGGCACAAAGGCACTTTAAGACCTGGTCTTAAGCCGCCATGGCATACTGATAGTTGCCATCTAAAAGTGTGAAAGTCATTTGTTAACGGAGTGAACCATCATGCTCCGACATGCTTACTAACCAGTTGACATTCCTGTCGATACCAGTACGTCCCCCTATTTCAACGGCAAATAAACTACTATTTTCAAGTCTTTATTTCACCACTACAATTTATACTAGTTTGTTGAGTGTCTTATTCAAATACTTTTGCCATTTATTATGACGACTCTTTTTATAAAAGTATCCATGTCTAACTATTTCTTTCTTTACTTAGTTCCAAAAAAATAAATAATTTTACACTGGAACTTGTAGAACATTCTAATCGTTGAACAGTTGTATGCTTAGAAAAATTATTAGCCAAAAGAATAATACAAGTGCAAGAGTATAAAACTAGGTAAAAATGTAATGAATTTAAAATCAAGTCTTTATTTAGTATTAGAATATCGGGTAACAAACTAGCAGATTAATTTATAAAAAAAATTACAGAAATATTTGCAAAGGAAAAAGCATAATTTTATCTTTGCAGTCCGAAAACGAAATTGACCCATGGTGTAACGGTAGCACAACAGATTTTGGTTCTGTTTGTTAAGGTTCGAATCCTTATGGGTCAACTTTCTATACAAAATCATTACAGCTTTTATTTTCGGTGTAAGCTGTTCTAAGCCATTGGTAGTTCGTTCTACTCCCACTGATAAACTAATAATCCATTTAGCATTCTCGGTTCGAAATAAGTAGATTTGGGCGGCAGCATCACGCCAGAATTGACGACAGACATAAATTCTTCTACTTGAATGGAAGGTAAAAAAATCCAACTCTATCCTTGTCTTTGTCCACCAGCCTACAGAGAGCATCTGAACTGCCTGTGTCGCCAGCTATGTAGTGAATCTGGTCGCTTTCTCGAACATCTCTAATTTGCATTATTTCTTGAATAATATACTTATCCAGCAACGCAGCGTCCAGTAGTGTAGCTTGATTGGTATTAGAGCGGGTTAAAATTTCAGGCTTCCAAGTAAGGTGATAAAGTTTACCGAGCGCGTACATTTGAAGATAATGCTTTGGGGAGAAAGATTCCAAGTGCTCGCTTCATGAATGTAACAAACTTTTGCGATTGCATCAAAAAAGTAGCGACAGTTCGCCCCTTAATCCCTTCAATTACTCGATGAAAAGCTGTAATTTTTATTTGAGCAGAGGAAAATAACGCCGCATAAATCATCAAAGATTTATCTAAATACTGCGCCAGTCTAGCAGTTACCTGGGTTCGATGATGACCGTCAGCGATATATAAAGTCGAAACATGGTGCGCAAACAGTTCTTGGAAGTGCTGCAAAGATTGTTTTTGAGCAACTTGCCAAACAATATACCAATTACCATTTTTTGAATTTCATAAAGTGGTGCTTCTTGCGCCTGATAGTTTGCTATCCAATTTTCTATAGCTTGCGCACTTGGATAAGTAAGCAAAACAGGTTTTACCTGTGCCTTACGCTCTTGCAAAAGTTCCAATTGTTTTTCTTCTTTGGCAGAAATGGTGGCTTCGTGTCCCTTTATGTTGCCATTCCTGTAATTTTCCACAAGAATACCACAAGCAACACCATTGAATATTTGCGCTGCTGTTTCAATACGCATTAAATAAATCGCTTCTTTGCTACACCAATGAAAATTTCCTTGCTGTTGGTAAGCGTCAAAATCTGATTTTACTGCATCAAAGAAAGTTTCCGTTGAATGAATCCGTTTCCAGTTCGGATAAATGATTTGAGTAGGTTGAATGTGCATTGACTATCCGATTAAGCACGCAGTTTAGTAAGTTTGTAGTTAGTAAAGAAATTTTTTTTTAAAAAAATGAATATCTTTCTGAAAATAGTGGAGTTACAAATCTGATTCATCAGCGTATTAAGTACAGCAAAAAATGTAATACACTGATAATCAAATTTAAAATTCTGTGTTTTGATACTTTAAAATCTTAATGCCTTCAAATGTTTGATTAAATCATAAATTTATCATTCCGATAAGCCTTATCAATCATAGCTTGTTCATATTTTTGCAACAGGTACGTTATTGGTGTTTGGTTATTTGATGTTGGTTGTTATTTTTGTCGGTCGTCTGTTTGTGTTTTACCCTATGAATCAATTATTAAGTATTTAACACTAAAAATCAAATATCAGCAACCAAAAATCAAAAGTAACGTCAGATAATTTAGTAGTTTACAACATGACACTTATACTATAAAATATGAAGGGATACGTTTTTCCGGGACAAGCTTCTCAGTTCGTGGGTATGGGAAAAGATATGTATGAAGCCTCTGCATTAGCGAAATCGCTTTTTGATCAGGCAAACGATATTTTAGGGTATTCTATCACAGCGGTGATGTTTGAAGGAAGTGAGGAAGCATTAGTTCAAACTAAAATCACACAACCAGCAGTGTTTTTACATTCTGTGATTAAAGCTAAAATGGCAGGCAACGATTTTCAACCCGATATGGTAGCTGGACATTCTTTAGGAGAGTTTTCCGCTTTAGTAGCAAACGGTACGCTGACGTTTGAGGATGGACTTCGATTAGTGCAGCAGCGAGCTATTGCTATGCAGAAAGCCTGTGAAGCAGTGGAAAGCACGATGGCAGCCATAGTGGGGGTGGAGGATGAAGTGATTGAAAAGGTTTGTGCAGAAATCACGGAAGAAATTGTAGTACCTGCTAATTATAACTGTCCTGGACAATTAGTTATTTCTGGCACAGTGAAAGGAATAGAATTAGCATTGGCAAGGTTGAATGAACTGGGTGCAAAGAAATCAATTGTACTAGCGGTGGGTGGTGCTTTTCACTCGCCTTTGATGCAGCCTGCCCAAGAAGAATTGGAAACTGCTATTGCCAATACAGTATTTCATCAGCCGATTTGCCCAATTTACCAGAACTTCAATGCGATGGCAGAAACTGACCCAGAAGCAATAAAACGAAATTTAATTGCGCAACTGACAGCGCCAGTGCGTTGGACGCAAACGATGAATAATATGATTGCGGATGGGATAAGTGAATTTATTGAAGTAGGGGGGACTGGCAAGGTAATTCAAGGGTTTGTAAAAAGAGTAAGTCGGAGTATGCCCACCAGCAGTTTATAATAAAATTAGTGGCGAGGGTGCAGATATTTAAAGTTGCCAGAATCTTCTTTATGTCTTACTCGAAACGTCATGTGATTGGCTGATTGTGTAGGTTACATTTCGTATTTTATAAAATGTTTTATAGCAATTGTTTGGCATCTCTCTAGTTCTTGGAAGTCAACAATCCCAAGACCAATGCGTTAAGTTAGTTAAATTTCAAATTATCAACAATCCAAAGTCCAAATTCTTAAATGATGATGATGAAAGACTTTATAGAAGCTCCTCAAGTAAAAAGTGGCGATGTCTTATTGTCAGAGCCTTTCATGTGGGATAACAATTTCAAGAGAGCTGCCATTTTGCTTTGTGAACATACACAGATGGTACTTTAGGTTTTATTTTGAATAAGCCGCTCAATATGAGAATAGATGAACTGATTGGCGACTTTCCAGATTGCGAAGCAGAAGTATATTTTGGAGGACCTGTTCAAACAGATACTATTCACTACGTCCATAATGTGGGTGACCTTTTAGAGGACAGTACCAAAGTGGTAGATGGCGTGTACTGGGGAGGTAGTTACAGCAAGTTAAAATTTTTTAATTGAAAATGGTTTAATCAAACCAGAGAATATTCGTTTTTTTGTAGGGTATTCAGGATGGTCAAGTGGTCAATTGAATGAAGAATTGGAAACTGGTTCTTGGATTGTGACAGAAATGTTTGCCAATTACCTTTTCAAGCTAGATGCCCAACAATTATGGAGTAAAATGATGTACGATAAAGGAAATACCTTTACAGTGATTGCTCAAATGCCAGAAGGTACAGACTGGAACTAAACACAATAGTAATCAATTACTAATAACTGAGTTTTAGTGAGTTCAATTTTATCTCGTAATCACTATATAGAAAGTCGTCAAAAGTTAAATTGCCCAAAGCCAAGTTTGTAAAAACCATAAGCACAACATGAATTAATTATTCTACAAATTCTTATAAAATTTTCCTTCTATTTGTTTGGTCAAAACAACTCTAATATATAATTTCGATTTTTATTTTGAGTTGTAACTAATATTACGCAGTTTGGTTACATTTAGAAAGTGAGGATGCTCAAAATAATTGTATCTAGGCAAAAGGTGAATAGCAAGAAGCAAATTGTGTAACATCACTTATAAGATTAGTTGACAAATCTGTTGAAATGGAAAATTTTAATATCAATCGTCGTAATTTTCTGAAAGGTGCGTCTGCCACTTTAGCAATTTCCATGTTTGGTTTAAATGGATTAGATATTATCAATCCTACCAAGCCCTACCGAGTAGGATTAATTGGTAGTGGCTGGTATGGCAAAAACGACTTATTTCGCCTTATTCAGGTAGTGCCTGTGGAAGTTGTAGCGTTATGTGACGTAGATAAAAATATGCTCTCCGAAGCTGCTAATTTAGTAAGCCAACGACAAAACTCCCGAAAAGTACCGCTAATGTATAGCGACTATCGCAACATGCTTGCAGAGCAAGAATTGGATATAGTCCTCATAGGTTCTCCTGATCACTGGCACGCACTTCAAACGATCGAAGCACTGAAAGCAGGTGCGCATGTTTATGTGCAAAAACCTATCAGTGTGGATGTAATGGAAGGAGAAGCGATGCTGACAGCAGCCCGTAAATACAGAAAAGTGGTGCAAGTGGGGACACAGCGCAAAAGCACACCTCACTTAGTAGAAGCCAAACAAAATATTGTAGATGCAGGGTTACTGGGTAAAGTGGCTCATGCTGAAATCTGTTGCTATTATCACATGAGGGCTAATGGTTATCCAGCAATACAAACCGTTCCAGACTTTTTGGATTATGAGGCATGGACAGGACCTGCACCATTGCGCCCTTACGACGGTATTCCACATACTCGTTGGTGGCGTACTTTTATGGAATACAGCAATGGTATTATGGGCGATATGTGCATTCACATGCTCGACACCGTGCGTTGGATGCTTGATTTAGGTTGGCCTAAAAAAATTAGTTCTACAGGCGGAATTTATGTTCAAAAAAGGTGGTAAATCTAATATTGCAGATACGCAGTTTGCTACTTTTGAGTTTGATGATTTAACAGTTTCATGGCAACACCGCACTTGGGGTACACCTGCTGACCCAGCTTATCCTTGGTCTTTTAAATTGTATGGCGAAAAAGGAACTCTGATGGGAAGCGTGATGCAATACGATTTTATTCCGCAGGGTGACGGTGAAAAAATACACAAAGACGTAATTTATGAACGAGAAAAATATCCAGAAGACTTAACAGAGGAGCGTATCGAACTCCATGCTGCCCCTGCTACTAGAAGGCATTTGCTAGACTTTATCGGGGCTATTGAGGAAAAACGTCGTCCTATCGCTGATATTGAAACTGGACATATTTCTACGGCAAGCTGTATTTTGGCAAATATTTCTATGGAAATTGGTCGCCCTGTTTCCTATGATCCTACTAAACAGAAAGTAGTAGGGGATAAGGAAGCTACAAAATTATTAGAGCGTCCTTATCGTAAACCTTGGGAGCATCCTAATCCAGAAAAAGTGTAAAAAATTTTATACTATATATAAAATAATGCTTTAATAATGAGCAACTTAATTGTACTCAAGCTAAACTGTTTGAGTAAAGTTTCGTGTTCAGATTAGGATAACAAAACTTTTATTGTAGTTTTTCTGACAAATTAACTTATTCTTTCTTATGACTTGACAAAGTTGTATGGCATAAAGTTTAATTGGTTTTGAGTTTTCAATATGCCTTCTCCACTAATTTTAATCACAAAAATACCTTCCCTTTCTGCATATTTAATTGTTTGGTCGTGTGCATTCAAATATACGATTACTCCATATACTTTTCTTATATCCTTTGCTACTTTGGATTTAAAGATGAGTGGTAAATCATTGATATGTTTTTCTACATCTTGAGTACGTAGGGTTGTTTTGGCTTCCACCACTACCAATACATCCGAATTGATAAGAATATAGTCAAATTCTTTTAACACTCGACCATCACCATCCTTGACTTTTAAATTGCTCAATGATTCGCGTAAGCCTGTGATACCAAATCGCTCTAATTCTTCCACGACACCTACTTCAGATAAATTCTCAATGAGCGAATCCCAATTGCCAATCAAGCTCTCTAGTTTTTTGTCGGTGCGCCTCATTTGTTCATCAGTTTGACTCATTCGTGCTTTCAAATCCTCTGATGAACGCCTCATTTGTTCGTCAGTTTGATTCATTCGTGCTTTCAAATCCTCTGATGAACGCTTCATTTGCTCGTCCGTTTCTTTCATTTTCTCCGTTAACTCCTTTTGGCTAATAGCTAACTCAGAGAGAATATTTTTGATTTGCTCAAATTCCATTACTCCTATTTTGTATCAATAATAACAGTGTAAAGATAACTAAAAGTTCAATATTGTTGAGCTAAAACAAGTGCTTTCAATTGATTTCGAGTCAGTAAATAAGTAGGTGTCATTAATCAATTGACACTGATAAATTAAAAAACTACTAGTATTTATGAAACTCACGTTTTAGAAGTATTGACTTAATAGTTACACCTACTTACGTATGAAAATAGGAGAAAATTATTTAAAAATTGCCTGTACTTTTACATTGATTTATTCTATATTATACCATGGAAAAACACATCGGGGATACACATACTATTGAGAATATCACACTTTTAGCACTCGCCATTGCAATGATGATGGTACATTTTCAGTTTTTTCATGGTGGATATTTTGGATACGATGAGCTAGAATATTGCCATCTAGCACACCAACTCATTCGTGGAGATTTTGAGCATAGTAATAATCTCTACGCCTATCGTTATGTAGGTTTTTTGCCGTTAGCAGGAAGTTATATATTATTGGGTGTCAATGATTTTGCTAATTTTATTGTCACTGTTGTAGCAGCCATCGCTATTCTTTTTTTTGTATTAAAATTGCTGCCATCTGTTGGTTTTTTCGCCAAAGGGCTGTCAGTATTATTGCTTATTTGCAACCCTATCCACTTACTGTACCTAGAAAAGCCGATGCCAGACGTATGGGTAGAGTTAGGATTTTTGCTCTGTTTTTATAGTTATTACCGTATTCGATTTACTTTACCTTTAAACATAACTGCTTTTAGTCTATTATTTGTAGGAGGTGCTGTCTTAATTTTTTTAGCAAAGGAAACTTTTTTGATATTTTATCCCTACTTTTTAGTCTTGTTAGTAGTAGATGTTTTTAAAAAACAGCGATTACAATTTTGGATACAAAGTATATCAGGAATTTTGATATTTATCATTATTTATCTGTTTATTTACCAAATTATATTTGAAAATGCTTTTGCAAGAGTAGAAGCTATTTCCATAATAGGTATATTTCTGAATGTACTTACGAATTACAACCTATCAGCGTATTATTAAAACGAATCGCCTATCAACTTTGGCTAGATTTTGTACGAAATAACTTTTTATTACCTTTGCTATTCCTCCCTCTGATGTGGAAAAATCAAATCCTCAATTAGCATTTCTTGCCAAAAGTTGGGTCGCACTTTTACTGTTATCCAATTTCATGACCATCTCTTATACCAATTATGTACCACTTTGTAACGACCCAAGACATTTTATATTTCTTCTTCCAATAGGTACAATATTGTTTGCTCATGGTTTGGCGTATTCACCTAATTTGCCATGGAAGACAAAAATTTGGATGTTCTGTTTATTACTTTTTCTGCTCTTCACAAGTGTGTGGCATCATTACGAAAACACTTGGTTTTTGTACTTACCACTTCTTACTGGTCTTACTTTATTCCATTTTTACCCTCGTAAAAGCATTTTCTATATATTCTTTATGATAAGTATTTTGTCCGTATTCTTTCAAAATGCCAAATACCACCTCAAAGTCAACCATAAAGAACAAAAAAGCATTGATTGACTTTGTGTTATCACAGTCAGAAACACCTAAACTTATTGTTACAGATGGAGCTAATACTAATATTGGTAATTTCTATGCTCAATACGACACCGCTCGAATTTATTTTATACCCTTTCAGGATTTTAAAGCAGATTCTGTTCCTCAAACCACCAGTTGCTATCTTATTTTGAATGGCATGACTATGTACCTCGCCCATCAAAACTGGGAAAATTTACCTGCTTTTGCCAAAACTGCCCATGAAAATTTGCCTAAACTACTAGAAAATACCAGCGGTGTGGTTTACAAGATGGTTGATTAAAGATGAAGTGAATTGGTAAGCCAGCGATTTGAACTACTCAAAGTTTCAAATCGCTGGCTTAGTGATAGCGTTAGCATCAATTTTATCGCTTATCAGCCATTCGACATCTCTGCTCTGCACGCATTACGCAATTCCTTTTTCTGTTAAGTATCTTTCTGCATCTAAAGCAGCCATACATCCAGTACCTGCTGCCGTTACGGCTTGACGGTAAATTCTATCTTGAGCGTCTCCACTGGCAAAAACACCTTCGATGTTAGTGTGCGTAGTACCAGGATGCGTTTTGATGTATCCTACATCGTCTGTGTTTAGCCAATCTTTGAAAACATCTGTATTGGGCTTATGTCCTATCGCTACAAAAAAGCCTTTAACAGATAATATTGTTTCTACACCACTTTTATTGTTGACAATCCGCACGCCCTCCACTTCTTCTTCACCCAATATTTCTAGGGTTTCTGTATTCCAGTGCATTACAATATTTTCAGCTTTAGCCACGCGCTCTTGCATGATTTTTGATGCACGCAGTTCGTCTCTTCTAACTAGCATGTGCACTTTTGGACAAAGTTTGGACAAATACAATGCTTCTTCGGCTGCCGTGTCACCCCCACCAACAATGGCTACTTCCATACCTCGAAAAAAGAAACCATCACAAACTGCACAAGCAGAAACCCCGCGATTGGCTAGTTTTCGCTCTGATTCTAAGCCCAACCACTTTGCACTAGCTCCGGTGGCAATAATGACACTATCGGCGTGTATTTCTGTTCCTTCTTCTGACCAAGCCTTGTGTACTGGTCCTGTGAAGTCCACTTTTTCTATCAGCGCGTATCGAATTTGCGTACCAAATCGTTCGGCTTGTTTTCTAAAGTCTTCCATCATCTGCGGACCCATAACTCCGTCAGGATAGCCTGGATAGTTTTCCACATCTGTTGTTGTAATCAATTGACCGCCAATTTCTTTACCTGTGTAAAGCAATGGAGCTAGGTTGGCACGGGCAGCGTAAACTGCCGCTGTATAACCTGCTGGACCTGAACCAATAATCAGGCATTTTACATGTTCCACGTTGTTAGACATCATCCTTTTACTGTTGAAGGGCATTTACCATGTTGACCAATCGAATACTGAAGCTGTTTTGTGCTAAAGATTCCAATTGCTCTCCTTGCCCTAAATAACAATTTGTTAAAACTCAATTACCATAACACCCAAAAATCAGAAAGGATTATCTTCCACACGACGTATGAATATTTTTCATGTTTTTATCGCGAATGTGCTGGTGCGGCAATTGGTTTTAGAGAGCTTCGCATCCAACTATTTGAAAAATTTAAAAAAAAATAACGAAATACTCAATGATTCACATTTGCTACGGCTTGATATACAAACTGTCGAAACGCTCGGTTATAGTTATCAGAATAAGGTGCAAATTGCATCATTAATATGGCAACCAAATTTTCTTTCGGGTCTATGAAAAAGTAAGTATTATAAGCTCCAGTCCAATGAAATTGTCCTGCTGTACCCAACATCTTACTGTCTGCTAGGTCTGTTCTTACCCCAAACCCTAATCCGAAACCCACACCTTTTTCATATTTATCACCTACGTGGTTGCTAGTCATCAGTTCTATGGTTTTGGGGCTTAGTAGTTGTTGGTCCTTGTATTTCCCATCTTGAAGCAACATGGTACAAAACTTGAGGTAATCAGTTGCCGTAGAAAATAATCCATGTGTACCACCAAATATAGTATTGCCGTTTGTTGGAGTTTGAAACGGTGCTTTGGTTTGTTTTTGGTCTTTAAGCAGGTGTAAATTAGCGACTCTAGCAGCCTGTTCCTCCGTCAGGTTATAGCCTGTATCGTTCATTTCTAAAGGCTCAAAAATACGTTGCTTCAAAAAATCAGCTGTGGTCATCCCTGAAAACTGCTCAATTAAAAGCGAAAGTACATCTGGAGCAGCACTATAATACCATTTTTGACCAGGTGTTGCTACCAAAGGTAATTTGGCGAGTACTAGCGCACGATCTCGAATTGTTTTGTGTGGCACTTTACCTGAAAAATTAACACCATACAAGGAGTCGCGGTACATAACATCCAGTGTGGAGTTACCCAATCCATGCGATAAACCAGCAGTATGACTCAATAAGTGCCATATTCGTATAGGCTCTGCGGCAGGCGTGTAAGCAACTTGATTTTGTTCATTGAAATTCGCCACTTTCATATTCTGAAATTCAGGTAGGTACTTTGACACAGGGTCGTTGAGTTCAAAGTAGCCTTCCTCGTACAACATCATAATTCCAACGCTGATAATAGGTTTAGTCATGGACTGTATGTAAAAAATTTGGTCATTTTGCATAGGTGCTTTAGTCTCCAAGTTGCGAAATCCATAAGTTTTCTGATGTGCCAAATAACCATTTCTCGTAATAAGACAAACTGCACCTACCAGTTCTTCACTTTCAATCTTTTGCTCCATGTAAGCGTCAAACCTTAATAGACGTTCGGAAGAAAAGCCTGCTCGCGCTGGATTAAGAATGGAAGGAATTTGTGCAGGTGCAAATAGAACAACAAATAAGAAAATAAAAGACAAGAGAAACTTCATATCGTAAAAATTTTGCTTTGAAATGATGAGCAAACCTAATAAAAAAGTTTGAATATGACAGATAATTTTTATACCTTCTTCAAGAGCACTAAAAACTAAAAATACCAAAGGCTAAAGACAAACTGTAATATGGGTTATCAACTTTTTTACTGATTCCATCGCTTCGATAAAAATAACTTTTTGACGTTTTGGTGTGGATAGGAATAAAATTTGTAACTTTGTTTGACAAACGCACACCGAGAATAAGCACTAATCCGCGTTGAAACCAAGATTTGACTAGCTATTTACCAAACAATCCCAAACCCATTAAATACTGAGAACCACACATGAAGCATCGTTTTTCGTCGTCGTTACTGGAGCAGTTACCCATCATCGGCATTTTAAGGGGCTTTTTCAGAAGAAAAAGTCATTCAGATACTCCATTGCTGTATTCAAGAAGGATTCACGACTGTTGAAATTACGATGAATACGAACCTTGCCACAGATATCATCCGAAAAGCAGTCGTTCAATTTGGAACAATCTTGAATATTGGCGCAGGTACGGTATGCACCTTGAAAGAATTGTACGCTGCATTGGATGCAAACGCGCAATTCATTGTCACACCTATCTTTCAAGCACCAGTGGTTCAGGCATGTCACCAACTTAAAATTCCAATTTTTGTAGGTGCTTACACGCCTACCGAGATTTTTCAAGCTTGGCAGGCAGGGGCTACTGCTGTAAAAGTATTTCCAGCCGCCATTGGCGGACTAGCTTACATCAAAGCCATCAAAGAACCACTAGACCAAATTCCTTTAGTACCAACTGGTGGTGTAAATGCTGAAAATATTGCCGATTTTTTAAATGTAGGAGTATATGCTGTGGGAATGGGTGGACAATTATTTCCAAAATCTATGATTGAATCAGGCGACTGGCAGGCACTGTGCCAACAATTAGCTAAAACCAAAACAGCTTACAAAAATTGGGAAAAACAGCCCTCGCGCCTTAAACAATATATCATTATGAAAATAGATGTAGCTGATTATTTTTTGAGTTGTGATTGGGGAACGTCTGCATTTCGCTTAAAACTGGTAGCGCGAAATAGTGGTAAAGTGTTGGCAGCCTTGACCACTGCACAAGGTATAAAAATATATGATTCCTTTGAGGCTCAAAAAATACTAAGCCAAGAACCATATTTCCTGTGTTTCTTACAAACCCAAATTGACATATTAAGCCAACAATGTGGCGAACGTTTAGAAAATTGTAAAGTAGTGGTATCTGGAATGGCATCTTCTTCTATCGGTTTACGCTCGCTGCCCTATGCCACGTTGCCTTTTGATTTAAACTGCCACAACTTGTGCTATGCGTATATTGCGCCTAATGAATACTGTAACCAAGGTGTATTTTTAATTTCAGGCTTAGCAAAAGAAGGCGATGTGATGCGAGGCGAAGAAATACAAGTGGTTGGGCTTTTGAGTAATGCAGCTGTAACGTATGAAAATTTTAATATAGTGTTGCCAGGCACACACACCAAGCAAATTAAGCTAATGACACGTCATGTTATTGATTTTCAAACTTATATTACTGGCGAACTTTACGAGGTTATACAACAGCACACTATCTTGAAAAATTCAATTGAGTCAAATCAAATTTGGGATAAAACTACGATAGCCGCATTTAGAACTGGTGTAGCGGATAGTCAAACTCATGAACTTACCCAAGCACTATTCAAAATTAGAGCAAAAAATTTGCAAGGAACGCTTGCTAAATCATCTGCCGCCCACTATCTTAGTGGATTATTGATTGGGTACGAATGTCGCGCACTCGATGATTGTAGCACTGTATTTTGCTGTGAAACAGTTTTCCAGCCCTTGTATCAAGAAGCCCTTGACGTGCTGCAAAAACACGAACGCGCCATATTTTTGTCTCCCGATGTGGTGAGTAACTTAGTAGTTAAGGGACATTGTGTTTTTATGGACACGATAAAACTTAGTGACGAGCTATAAACTATAAGTGATAAGTTGTGTAGTTATTGTTTGATAATGAATGAATTGTAAAATTAATTACCCATTCTTGAATATCTACGCATCAATTTTTAATAATCATTTCAAAATAAACGAAAATGTCCGACGAAAAAGAAAACAATGGAGAAGTAGAGAATGGTTTGCACCCGAAGATAGAAAATTGGGCTTCATTCATCGCTCTTGGCTACGCAACCAAGGCTATCCAGATGACTATTTTACAGACCGTCCTGTTATTGGTATTTGCAATACTTGGTCAGAATTAACTCCTTGCAACGGTCATTTGCGCGATTTGGCAGAGTATGTAAAAAAAGGTATTATCGAAGCAGGTGGTTTCCCTTTAGAATTTCCAGTGACTTCAATGGGTGAGACACTCATGCGACCTACTGCTATGTTGTTCCGAAATTTATCAAGTATGGACGTAGAAGAGTGTATTCGCGCTTATCCAATGGATGGAGTAGTCCTGATGACAGGTTGCGACAAAACTACTCCTGCCACTGTGATGGGGGCAAGCAGTGTGGATTTACCTACTCTTGTCGTCCCAGGCGGACCTATGCTCAATGGGCGTTATCGAGGCGAACTCATCGGTTCGGGAACTTTCGTATGGAAGTTGAAAAATAAACTCGAAAATGAGAATTTCTCTCAAGAAGAACTCACAGAAGCTGAAATTTGTTCCGCCCGTAGTGCTGGACACTGTATGACGATGGGCACTGCTTCTACAATGGCTTGTATGGTGGAAGCACTTGGATTGACTTTGCCTGGAGCTGCAGCTATACCGGCTGTGGATACCAGAAAAAAGGTGATGGCGCAACTTTCTGGCAGGCGCATTGTGGAAATGGTAAAAGAGGATTTGAAGCTCTCTCGCATTTTGACGCGCCAAGCCTTTGAAAACGCTATTGTGGTTAATGCCGCAGTGGGCGGTTCTACCAATTTTATTATTCATTTACAAGCTATTGCTGGAAGAATTGGCGTGGAGCTGGCACTTCCAGATTTTGATAAAATCGGTAGCCATATTCCTTTGCTAGTCAATCTTATGCCGTCGGGAAAATTTTTGATGGAAGACTTCTTTTATGCAGGTGGTTTGCCGGCGGTTGTCCAAGAAATAAAAAGTCATTTACATCAGGACGCGATTACAGTGAACGGTCGTTCCGTAGTTGAAAATAGTGCTACTGCCGTTTGTTACAATCGAGAAGTTATTGCAAGCATTGAACAGCCTTTTCAAGCAGAGGCAGGCATTGCCGTGTTGTATGGTAATTTGTGCGAAAATGGTGCAGTCATCAAACCCTCCGCAGCAACGCCTTCTTTGATGGTACATCGCGGCAAAGCTGTTGTTTTTGAAACCATTGAAGAGTACCATGAACACATTGACGACCCTGATTTAGATATTGACGAAAATAGCATCATTGTACTAAAAGGCGTAGGTCCAGTGGGTTATCCTGGCATGGCAGAAGTGGGTAACGTAGATTTACCACTCAAAGTCCTCAAAAAAGGAATTACCGACATGGTGAGAATTTCTGACGGACGCATGAGTGGCACTGCATTTGGTACTGTAGTTTTACACGTTTCGCCAGAATCCGCTATTGGTGGAAATCTAGCTTTAGTGCATCAAGGTGATATGATTGAACTAGATGTTCCCAATCGTCGCTTACACTTGGAAGTTTCAGCAGAAGAACTGGCAGCGCGAAGGGCGGCTTGGATAGCTCCTGAGCCACATGCTACACGCGGGTATTTGAGCCTTTACGTTAACCACGTTCAGCAAGCCCATCTGGGAGCCGATATGGACTTTATGGTTGGAAAGTCTGGTTCGGTGGTGAAGCGAGATGTACATTGATGCCGAGCATGTCCAAGAGTGCTTATCACTAGAACATTCACTTTTCATTACATCTAAAAAAACAAACATGAAGAAGTTGATGCTGTTAACGAGAGCATGTTTTGTTTTTATTTAGTAGGGCTTTCGCAGTTAATTAATTTCAACACATAATTATTTGCATTTTAAAGCTATTGAATTACATAATTCAATAGCTTTTCTAACATCGTGTTTTTAGATACCAGTAGCAATCAAATGATTACATATTTGTAAGAAAAATTACCGTGAAAGCCCTAAAATCATCTATTCATCAATTGTTTACAACTTCAAAAAGAGATGCTAACTCAAAATTTTGCTTATTAAAACTTAGTTCTTATTAAACATTTGAATTTCCACATGTCTAGAAGGAGAAGTAACGCTTGCATTTCCTAATGCCTTTTTTATATGTTCATTCATATAAAACAGCGTATCCCAGTAGTGTTCACTCTTACAAAATGGGCGAGAAGCTAAATTAATGCCATCGTCGTCCATCGCTGCCACCACTACACCTTGCGCTGGTTCTGTCAAGATATAAGGGCAGGACTTACCCACTTCCAAAATAATAGCTCTAGCCTTATCAATATCTGTTGCACCAGCAATTCGATAGTTCAACTCTACGCCAATTGTGCCTTGCCCAGAAATATTTGTAATGATATTGCTAGTCACGACACCATTTGGAACAATGATACGTTTGTTATCCAAAGTGGCTAATACAGTATTGAAAATCTGTATTTCTCTCACTTCTCCCGCTTTTCCACCACCTATTTCTACCAAATCACCCACTTTGTAGGGACGAAAAACAAGTAACATCACACCACTTGCAAAATGTCCAAGACTGCCTTGTAATGCTAAACCAATAGCGA
Organism: Saprospiraceae bacterium; assembly: GCA_012031785.1. Classification (GTDB taxonomy): domain Bacteria; phylum Bacteroidota; class Bacteroidia; order Chitinophagales; family Saprospiraceae; genus JAAUTG01. The sequence goes on from JAAUTG010000014.1 coordinate 30,865, forward strand.
ATGCCAAGGCACTAAAAATGGCAATGAACGAAGTAGTTTCGATACCAAACATGCTAGCCACAGCCAAAAGCACCATTACTTTGATACCTACATTCACTAGGGAACTCAAAAACGGCGTTAAAGTGGGGTCAATTCTGTTTTTGCTAATTAAACTTCGCACCAACCCTGTCATTCTGTTGGCAATCCAAAAACCAATAATAAGCGTTACGATAGCTCCTATTGCTTTAGGTGCGTAGCTGGTGATTTGCTTGGAAAGTTCAGCAAAATCAAAAGTAAGATTTTCCATAGTTAATAGTTACTGTTTGTATTGAACAAAAATGTTTAAAAAATGAATGAAGATTGTCTTTTTTGACGTTACTTTTTAGACGAACTGTGACAAAAAAGGTAACCTTTTAGGACGTTCATATTATGAAATAAATGCAAGCGGGGAATGCACTATAACTCACGTTACGTAATTGGCTGTTGCTATTCACCTTTTTCTTAACTAGCATTTCCACTAAAACAAAACTCATGGCAAAGGAATCGAAAATGAAACAGCAAATGCCAACACCGCGACAATTAAGCCATACATAAAAATATTATAGCAAATACTTAAGTATTTATATTTAAGTGCCAATACTTTGCCCAAAAAATACAGGTCTCGGGTCATGGAACTATACAAAAAATCGGTATCTCTAATCATTTCAATCATGCCCCAGTGAAAATCCTCTAAACTCATGTTGTAGTAATTCCCAAAAAACATGAGATTAGAACGTTTATTTTTAATGTCCTCCCGTGTAAATTTTCCTCTGTCACTTTTGGGCGCGTAGAAAGGGTGGCGAAAATAATGGCTGCTA
>JAAUTG010000181.1 GCA_012031785.1 Saprospiraceae bacterium
ATTGTTATTAGTAAGCCACTAAATAACTATATAGTAAACACGAAATCGCATTTCCTGTTGAGCAATTTGAAAAATATGCCAATTATTCTGACCAACGGCAAGAATGGAAAAAATATTTTACACACAAAACACTGATTTTCTTCAAATTCATCATCTTTGCTAGAACGATTATTTCGACTAATAGTTACATCTGAGAACTATGCTGCTCGCTATTTGCGTTTGACTGTTTGCTTCTAAAATAAAATGGAACTTCTTCAAAATAGTTCCACTGGGCAAACAACTAATAGCAAAAGCAAGTTGCGTAAGCTCATTTTCTTTTCGCAAACCAAAACAAGAAAAAATGACAAATCATATTGCTGCTTATATTGCAGAACATCAGTCGCGATTTACTAATGAGTTACTAGATTTACTAAAAATTCCCTCAGTGAGTGCTGACCCAAATTACAAAACTCAAGTGAAAGCAGCAGCGGATTATGTGGCGGAAAAGTTGCGTAGTGCGGGTGCAGACCGTGTGGAAATTTTTGAAACCGCAGGTCACCCCATTGTGTATGGAGAAAAACTACTCTCCCCTACTCTACCCACCGTATTGGTGTATGGGCATTATGATGTGCAACCAGCAGACCCAATTCATTTGTGGCACACTCCACCATTTGAACCTGTCATCAAACCTACGGAAGTACATCCAAAAGGAGCTATTTTTGCGAGAGGGAGCGCAGATGACAAAGGACAATTTTACATGCACATCAAGGCTTTTGAAGCGATGAACGCTTGCAACAGTCTGCCTTGTAATATCAAGTTCATGATTGAAGGTGAGGAGGAAGTTGGTTCTGTGCATTTGGGTAACTTTTGTGAAACGCATCAAGAATTACTCAAAAACGATGTAATCTTAGTTTCAGATACTGCTTTGATTGCTAATGATGTGCCTTCTATCACGGTAGGTTTACGCGGCTTGAGTTACGTGGAAGTGGAGGTGACAGGTCCAAATCGAGATTTACATTCTGGCGTGTATGGTGGCGCAGTAGCTAATCCTATCAATATTTTATGCGAGATGATTGCTTCTTTGAAGGATGAGCAAAATCGTATCACGATTCCCGGTTTTTACAATGAGGTAGAAGTGGTCAGTGCCAGTGAGCGAGCAGCTATGAACGAAGCGCCTTTTGATTTGGAGATGTATCAAAAAGATTTGGAAATAGCCACTGTGCACGGCGAAACTGGATATACCACTTTAGAACGCACTTCCATTCGCCCTACGCTGGACGTGAATGGAATTTGGGGCGGCTATATTGGAGAGGGCGCAAAAACAGTATTGCCTTCTAAAGGGTATGCTAAAATTAGTATGCGTTTAGTTCCTAATCAGCATCCAGATAAAATTACTGAACTGTTTGCAGCGCACTTCAAAGCTATTGCACCTCCATCCGTAAAAGTAGAAGTTCGTCCACACCACGGCGGTGAGCCAGTTGTGACACCTACCGACACTCCAGAGTATTTAGCGGCTTACAAAGCGATGCAACAAACATTTGGAAAAGCACCTATTCCGCAGCGCGGTGGTGGAAGTATTCCAATTGTCGCTTTGTTTGAGCGAGTATTGGGTTCAAAAACGATCTTAATGGGATTCGGATTGGATTCTGACGGACTGCACTCCCCGAACGAACATTACGGATTATTTAATTATTTTAAAGGGATAGAGACTATTCCTTATTTTTTTCAATATTATGCGAAGTTGAAGCAAAATTAATTCATTGGCTTTTGGTCATTAGAACGACTTTGTATCTACAAGCTAGTGAATACTAAAGACTAAAAGATTCGACACATCAGTACAAAGTCAAACTGTGTTGCTTTATATTGATGTTAGTTCTTTATCGTTCAGAATAGTGCTAATTGGTAGAAGAATTTTGCAGTTTTATCGTTTATGTTGTTTGTTTGCGATGATATTGAATTAAAATTTGTTTGTAGTGACATTTAATTAATTATGTAAATAAAAATACTGTAATCTCCGTACAACGATTTAGTGCTTTTATGGACACTATTAATAAAAGTCTAATAAAAAATCACCCGACATTATGTTAAAATTTTTCCTCTTATTCATGTATAGTTTGTGCTTGAGTAGTGTTCTACTTGCACAAGAACAACGATTTATTGTAAGTGGTACCGTGAAGGAAGCCGAAACGGGCGAAACCTTAATTGGTGCTACTGTTGTGGCGTTAGAATCCAATCAGGGGACAACTACTAATGAGTATGGATTTTATTCTATTTCTCTACCTAGTAAGGATTCTATAACTTTGGTAATCAGCTATGTAGGTTTTCAAAGTGAAGTACGCAAACTGTCACTAAGTAGCAATCAGCGCCTAAACATAGAGCTTGGTGCGGGCATACAGTTAGAAGAAGTAGTAATTAAAGCTAACTCCTACGAAGAACGAGTAAACGCGACCCAAATGAGTGTGGAAGTATTGACTGTAAGAGAAGCTAAGATGCTACCTGCGCTACTCGGTGAGGTAGATATTTTAAAGATTTTACAACTCAAGCCTGGTATAACTTCTGGTTCTGAAGGCTCGACAGGGCTATTTGTTCGTGGTGGAGCAAATGACCAGAACTTGATTATACTAGATGAAGCAATCGTGTATAATCCAAATCACTTATTTGGATTTTTTAGTACCTTTAATTCAGATGCGGTAAAAGATTTGAGGGTTTATAAAGGTGGTTTTCCCGCGCAGTATGGTGGCAGATTATCTTCTGTGATTGATGTAAAATTAAAAGAAGGTAACAACAAAGAATTTGAAGGAGCTGGTGGAATTGGTTTGATTTCTTCTCGCTTAACTTTAGAAGGACCGATTCAAAAAAATAAATCTTCTTTTATTATATCTGGCAGGAGGACTTATGTGGATATTTTTACTCGCGCTATTAATCAAGCTAACGAAGGGAAAGATGACTTTAACCCTATTCCTGATTATTATTTCTACGATTTGAACACTAAAATCAATTATCAATTCAGCGATAAAGACCGCGTTTATTTGAGTGGATATTTTGGAAGAGACGTATTCGGATTCGAGGGTGATTTTTTTGACTTTAGTTTCGATTGGGGTAATGCTACTGGTACAGCACGTTGGAATCATGTATTCAATCCTCGTTTGTTTTCCAATACCACTTTCACCTATTCGGACTACCAATACAACCTGACGACAAAAGTAACAGGATTTTCTTTTGGCGTAGGTTCTAAAATTAAAGATGCCTCTCTCAAGTCTGATTTGTATTTTAACTTATCGGATAAGCAGACTATCAAATTTGGAGCTAATGCCACCTATCATCAATTTGAAGTGGGGCGTTTACAAGCAGGCAGCGACGATGGTACAGTTTCATTTTCCGCAGGTCAGAATTTTGATGGTACAGAATTTGGCGTATATGTATCAGACGAATGGACTGCCAATAGCCGATTTACATTGAACACAGGTTTGCGATTTTCTGGGTTTATCAACGATGGCACTACTTATTTTGGAGTTGAACCACGTATGGCTGCAAAATATACCCTCAACGATAAGTGGACTTCCAAACTTAGCTATTCCAGAATGTATCAATATGTTCATTTGGTATCTAATTCAGGTGTAGCACTTCCTACGGACGTTTGGTATCCTTCCACAGCAAAACGTCAAACCACAAATTTCTGACCAAATCGCGGTGGGATTTTCTTACCTACTGGGCGATCAATTTCTTATCAACAACGAATATTATTACAAATGGCTAAATAATCAGATTGATTTTATAGACGGTGCAGAACTTTTTGCAAATGATAATTTAGAGGAAGAATTTGCCTTTGGAGATGGTTATGCTTATGGTATGGAATGGAGTGTTGAGAAACAACAAGGACGCTTAACTGGATGGGTTGGTTATACGTTAGCTTTAATTCGACGAGGAAACTTTAGAGGAGTAAAAGATGATATTATGGAAGGAAGATATTTCCCACCTCGCTACGACCGCAGGCACGATATTTCAGTAGTCGCAACATACGAATTGAATAAACGTATGACCGCTTCTGCCACTTGGGTATTTGGTTCTGGTGACTTAAGTTGGTTACCTTCTGGGCGCTTTACACTTCAAGATGTACAAGGTGCTGAATTTAGAACGGTTATACCTATCTATGGCGATAGAAATACCTTCCGATTGCCCGATTATCAGCGGTTGGATTTGGGTTTAGTCATTAAATTCTTTCCAAAATGGGGAGAAAGCGACCTTACCATCAGTGTTTACAATGCCTACGACTATAGAAACGCTTATTTCGTTTTCCTAGAGCCTGAATTTAGAGACGTGGAAGTGGGGAATGAAATCGTAGAAATTCCAGAAAGAATAGTAGCTAAACAGCAGTCTTTATTTCCGATTATTCCTTCTGTTACTTGGAATTTCAAGTTTTAATTCATTTAATCAAAAATTGACTACAACATGAAAAAATATCTTGGCATTTTTATTATATTTTATGTATTTTATCCGCTTGCAACCTCACGCAAGAGGTGGATATTGACCTGCCAGCTTACGAAAATCAGACAGTCGTAGAAAGCTATCTTATTCCTGGTCAACCTTTTTTTCTACTACTGACGCGCAGTTTTTCCTATTTTGATCCGTTCCCAGTAGAAACTACACAATTTCTAGAAGACTTACTGATAGAAGGTGCAGAGGTAGTTATTAGCTATGGAGATAAAAAAGTAGTTCTAGCGGAGCAGCTATTTATTAATCCGTTCACAGGAAAATTATACAATTATGTTTCTCCACAGTTAGTACCTGAAGACTTTACGAGTGAATTTCAATTAGAAATTAGGACTAAAGAGGGAGAAATTATCACGTCAACTACTTTCATTCCCAAGCCTATAATCACCGACAGTTTAGTAGTTGAAAAAAGTGATATTGATACATTGTATCGCATTTTAGCCTATTGGACAGACGATCCTAATGAAGATAACTATTTTAGACGAATTTTGAACATAGGTACTACGGATAGCGTATATGTTGATTTTACTTTGGACGACCGCCTTTTGGATAGTAGCAAGATTGTAGTAGGTTCAGGATTTGATTTCATAATTGGTGATACATTAATCAACACTATATTTCATGTCACAAAAGATTACTATGATTTTGCAAATAGTGTGTTTATTGCAGAATCATCGAATGGAAATCCATTTTCACAACCTAGTACCATTCGTTCTAATGTGAAAGGTGCGAACAATCCTTTAGGTATTTTTTCGGGTATTACTTTGGACCAAAAAACTAGAGTTGTAAGCGAGTGATTTGATAATAAACAGCCAACAGTAATCTTGGCAGTGGATAGTTTTTATGAGCCACTACCAAGATTTAACTTTATTTCTAACTCGTTATTGGTTATCACATCATGTATCGTTTGTTTAAAGATTACGGACTATTTTCTATTTTTACTTTAGGCTGTTTTTATGTAATTCAATCGCACGAATTATTTTGGGATACCGTACAATTAGCTGGTAAACACGCTCATTGGTATTATGAAACTCATTTCCAATACCTGTTGCTGCCAGAGCAGATAGATAGTGGGCATCCACCATTTTTTGGAATTTATTTGGCATTGATGTGGAAGTTATTCGGTAAATCATTATTTGTCAGCCATTTTGCGATATTTCCTTTCACTTTATGGAGTATTTACTCGAGTGGAGAAATCGGAAAATTTTTTCTTGGAAGACCATTTTGGATAGTATTGCCGCTCTTTCTGATATTAGACCCTACTTTTGCTGCCCAGAATGTATTAGTTAGTCCAGATGCTGTGTTGATTGCACTTTTTTTTAGCTAGTATTTTAGCTGTATTAGAACAAAAAACGTGTGTTACTTATTTGTTCTTCTGCGTTGCTCGCGCTAGTCAGTATGCGTGGAATGATGTGTGTTGCAGCGTTGTATGCTTTTTACACTTATCACAGTATTTTCTTTCTGAAAATCAAAAAATTAAATATCACCTCTCTTTTTCAGGCATTTACGCCCTTTTTACTAGCTACACTTCTAGCAAGTTCTTTCCTAGTGCTTCATTACACTCAAACAGGTTGGATTGGCTATCATATTGATTCTCCTTGGGCGGCTAGTTTTGAGCGTGTAGATGTGACAGGCTTTTTGAAAAATATAGCGATTTTGGGTTGGCGATTATTAGATTTTTGGAAGAGTAGCAGAATTACTCGTTTTAGCTATTCTATTTTTTAACATTAAGCAATATGACGCAAAATTATTGTTATTATTAATATTAGTAACAGTTAATTTTTATTTTTCTTACGCCAAGCTTACTATTATATCAAGGTTTATCTGCACATCGTTATTTGCTGCCTATATTTGTATCGCTTCATCTTTTAACTTTATATATGCTACTAAAAAATACAAAAAGTAACGCCATCGCTCTAGGCTTGTTATTTTTGATGGGAAGTAGTTTATTTTTGGGAAATTTTTGGAAGTATGATAAAGGTATAGCGCAAGGTTGGGATGCAAGTTTAGCTCACTTACCCTATCACAAGTTGCGAGCACAAGCCTTAGCATACCTTGAAATACAAGCTATTCCTTTAGAGCAAGTGGGTACTGTATTTCCTGAAGTGGGACAAAGAAAGTTTCGAGCTTTAAACGGTCAAGAAGAAGGTTTTAAATTGGCTGATTTGGGAAGTGATTCTTACATTTTTTATGCCAGTGTAATGAATGATTTTTCAGAGGAAGCACGGTATGAACTAGAAACAAAGTGGAGCATTGAACAGCAATGGGAGAGTTTCGGAATTGAAGTGATTTTATACAAGCGACCATGAGAAAATTGAGTTTACAAGAATTAAATAGAGCGAGTGCAGAGGCTTTTAAGACACAACAAAAAACGCCATTTGTGTTGGTGTTGGATAATATTCGCTCTGCCTTAAACGTCGGTTCGGCTTTTCGAACTGCGGATGGTTTTGCATTAGAAAAGATAGTGCTTTGTGGTATAACTGCCCAACCGCCACACCGTGAAATTTTAAAAACGGCTATTGGAGCTACGGAAACTGTTCAGTGGCAATATGTTGAACAAACTACTGAGGCATTGTTAACACTTCGACAGGAAGGCTATCAACTCGTAGGAATTGAGCAAACGGATAAAAGCATTTTATTGAGTAACTTTGTACTGAAACAACGTCAAAAATATGCCTTAGTGTTTGGAAATGAGGTAAAAGGACTGGGGGAAGATGCTCTACCCCTGTTGGATGAATGCCTCGAAATTCCCCAGCTTGGGACGAAACACTCGCTAAACGTTTCCGTTTGCGTAGGTATTATTGTCTGGGAATTATTTAGACAATTTAACCAATAATTTTTTAATCATCTTTTTCAATCTTATTCATTATGGTTTTCGAATTAAAGCAAAGCGATAAAAACGACGAGTTCTACTTCACGTTAAAAGATGCGGATGGCAAAGCACTTATTTTTAGTGAGGGTTACAAGCAAAAAGCAAGCGCGTTGAATGGAATTGAATCCGTAAAGAACAATACCGCAGCAGCTCGTTTTGAGTTAAAAACATCTGAAAGTGGCAGTTTCTTTTTCAACATCATAGCTACCAACGGTCAAGTGGTCGGAAGAAGTTCTATGTTTGAAACAGAAGCTGGTCGGGAGTCAGCACTTGAGGCGTTAAAAGCCAGTGTAGCAGATGCTATAACAGCAGAAATCTAAAAAATTAGTTAACAATTGAAAGCGGCAAACTCTTTGAGAAGAGTTTGCCCGTTTGTTCTACCAAGGATTCATTAAGGTTGGGAAGAATGCTACTAATGCCAGTACGATAAGTTGAATGATAATAAAAGGAATAATACCTCTATAAAGATGAGCAGTAGTTACTTCTGGTGGAGCAACACCTTTCAAATAGAACAGAGAAAACCCAAAAGGTGGCGACAGAAAGGACGTTTGAAGATTCAATGCCAATAAAACACCAATCCAAGTCAAATTCATTCCATACTGTTTAGCAAAAATAGGTGCTACAATCGGTACGATAATAAAAATAATTTCAATAAAATCAATAAAAAAGCCAGCAATAAAAACTACTAACATCACCAAAATCAAAAAACCGAACGCAGAAAGATTCGCACCCTCAATCAAATCAACAATATAAGTATCTCCTCCTAATTCCCTGAAAACAAACGAAAAAGTAGTAGCTCCCAACAATATCCAAAATACCATACTTGTCAAATGCGTGGTCTCTCGCATGACAGACTTCAAAACGGTCAAATTGAATTTTCTTTGTGTTATCGTCAAGACAGTAGCGCCAAGTGCGCCAACCGCAGCCGCTTCTGTGGGTGAAGCTATACCTGCAAAAATTGACCCTAGCACAGCTACTATCAATACCAATGGCAATAAAAAAGCAGTAACCACCTTTTTGAAAAAATCTTTTTCCTTAAATTTCCTAATTTCTTCCACTGACATACTGGGTGCAAATGCAGGTCTGAGCCAAGCAAAAATAAAGATATATAACAGATACAAAACCACTAACAACAAGCCTGGCACTAAAGCAAAAGCAAATAAATCACCTACTGATACATTTAGTACACTACCTAAAAGAACCAATACCACGGATGGTGGAATAATTTGCCCAAGCGTACCTGCTGCTGCAATTGTACCAGTTGCTAATTCTGCTTGATATCCTCTTTTAAGCATAGTGGGTAAACTTATCAAACCCATTGTAATTACAGTAGCTCCCACAATCCCAGTAGAGGCAGCCAGCATGGCTCCCACCAGAACTACGGAGATAGCTAATCCTCCATGTAATCGCCCAAATAGCATCGCCATTGTCTCTAAAGACTTTCTGCAAGTCCTGATTTTCAAGCATAATACCCATATATACAATAGCGGCACGGATAGTAGTACGTAATTGCTCATCACCCCCATAATGCGTGGCGGTAAAGCAGAAAAAGCAGCCGGCTCCAGAAAGCAAACTGCATACAAAATAGAAATGCCACCAAGTGTAAAAGCAACTGGATAGCCGTAGAGAATAAGCAAAAAAATACTGATAAAAAGGATAATGGCAAGAATTCCCATAATATTTACTGGTTGGTTGGCTTTGTTTGTTGAAGTGTAGAAACAGATGCTATCAAACTAGCAATACCTTGTAGCAGCAGCAGTAAAAATCCTACTACCATAGAAAACTTAATGAGGTAACGTGCAGATAACCCACCTGGGTCTGGCGAACTTTCATTCAATTGATAAGCGGTAGCTGCATACTGCCAAGCATATACCAACATGATTAAAGACCAAGGCAGCAGCAAAAAAATAGCTCCAAAGAGATTAAGCCAAGCCTGATCTCTTACAGAGAATTTATCATAGAACAAATCTACTCTTACGTGTTTATCGTGCTTAAAAGCATAACCACCACCTAATAGAAAAATAATAGAAAAAGTGTACCACTCCAATTCATTCACCCAAGCAGCCGTATCTTTGAAAACATAACGAAAGAAAACATCTACCACAATTAACAACACCAATAAAGTAGTAAGCCATGAGGTAGCGTTGCCTATACGTTCATTCAATTGATTGATAAAATTAGCTACGTGTTGCAAAATTTTCATAGTAATTTCGTTTTGTATCTTCAATGAATACTAATTCTTTATCCAATAAGTTATTCATTTTTAGAAGATTGTATCTATTTTGTTTCCTTCAAAGCCCTACTAACTGC
>JAAUTG010000182.1 GCA_012031785.1 Saprospiraceae bacterium
TGTACAAATAGAGTCTTTGCCTACGGCAGTACCCGTGTAAGTTAAACATAAAGATAGTACATCGTAAGACAATGCAGCAACTGTTGGAGAAGTTTGTTCACAAGCAGCCGTAAAAGAAACAATGTTTCCAGGCAAAGCCAATTCATTCCGATTGATACAAACGTATTGGTTGTGCCCAATTGAGCAACCAACTGTCTAACTTTGCTCGGTTTTTTTCGCACTGAAACAATCAACAGTGTAGAGTCGCAGATACCGAATTGGTCGCAAACCACAAAGTAACTACTATCTGTACCTAGTGCAGTGCCTGTAATCTGGAAACAATTTCCACCTGTATTTTGCCAACGGTAAAAATTAGAGGTAATTGGACTACCAGTTAATGAATTGGCAACTGCAAATAATTCTTGGTCATCCAAACAAATTATTCTTTCCTGCCCAATATCCAATGCAATAGCCATTGTATCTTTGGTGGTACAAATTACTTTCGCTTCCACCGTATCCGTACAACTAGTAGCCAAATCCTGCGCAATAAGGCGATATTGACCAGGAGAAAGCAAGATACCTGAACTTTTAGGTATCAGTCGCGTGCTATACTCGGCAACGATAGAAGTGTTGTTTAGTAAAATTTCTATCGTCAACTTGCCGTAATTATTATTTGCACGACCACCCACTACGAAGTTTTCTCGCGTTTCAAAAAACCAGTTGCCACCCACATCCCAGCGATTCATCAACTCAATGAGGGCGTTGATATTGTTAAACTCACTCGAAAATGCTCGTCCGTTAATGCTCCATCTTACAAAAAAAGGGGCAAAAGTGTTAGAAAGTATAGCCTCACTTAATACTGCATAGTAGCGCAAAGTATCAAAATTGCAAGGCTGTTGGGCATCTATAATTCTATTATTGGCAGTAATGCGATAAAGCCAGTCTTTTTGGTAAGCAATATTAGTACAAACTACAGCTTTTCCATTACAATCAGCCTGTACCACCGTCATTTGAGCATCAGAAAAAATCTGGCAGGAATCTACTGTCCATATAGATTCAGAAGATGCTTGCAGACTAGCAATTTCCAAAATAAAAAATAAAAAATAAAGTGAATGTAGCAGAATACGCTTCATGAGTGGTTTTTAATTGTTGGATTAGGGATACACAACATTAACTTAGCTTGTGATGGTTAAATGGGAATGACCGAACGTCGTGTTTACTACTCAAATATACTAACATCCTTTCGAGTTGTTGCATAATTACCTGAAAACAATTGTAATCTTGGTTTCAATTTTTACTCTGTAAGTTTTTGAACATGTTTTTTAGATAACGATAAATCATAGAGATATGTTTTCTCCATTTTGAAAGTGTTTGCCAGACTAGATGGTATCATAAAAAAAGCCCACAAGATACTGAACACCTTGTGAGCTTAGGTTGGCTTTTTATTATTGGCGTTTTGCTTCAATGCAATTATTTTGAGCATCTCCAATTTACGGGCGTTCCATATAATGATGAGAAAGCCTTCTTAAAGCAAATAGCCAAATGCGTGACACAACTTCCTAACTCCATAATCTATCCCAAGATCGGATTTTATCCCATTCTGGGGTTGGTTTAAAATAGCTATTATCCTCACCATCTAGGTGCTGTTTTACAATTTCATCATTCAGCACCACGCCTAGTCCTGGTTTTTCTGGCACATTAGCAAAACCTTTCTCTATGAGTGGTTTATCCGTACCTGTCACCAAGCTATCCCAATAGGCTAAGTCCACAGAGTGGTGCTCTAACGCCACAAAATTTTGTGTGGCAGCAGCGCAGTGTACATTCGCCATGAAAGAAACAGGTGTTCCTGCAAAGTGCATCGCCATTGCCACACCGCGTTCTTCAGCATAATCGCCAATCTTTTTAGTTTCCAGTAATCCACCTGAACTTGCTAAGTCAGGATGCACTAAATCAACTGCTCGATGGTCAATTAGTTTGATAAATTCTTCTTTCAAATAAATATCTTCTCCTGTAATAGTAGGCGTTTCAATAGCTTGCGTAATATCTCGCCACTGTTCAGTGTATTTCCAAGGAATTAAATCTTCCAACCAAGCTAAACGATAAGGCTCTACGGCTCTTCCTAAACGAATAGCATTATTCAAATCGAAATGACCATAATGGTCGGATGCTAAAGGAACTTCGTAACCTACTGCTTCGCGTACAGTACCTACGTATTCTGCTAGAATTTGAAGCCCTTTATCAGTAATTTGAATTTGTGTAAATTGATGCTCCGTACCGCCGTAACTCATTGGTGTAGCGTCCCATTGACGACCCACATCCCAAAAATTACTATTGACCAACGCACCTGGGACGTTTTTTAAGGATTCTATGCCAAAATCCATTTTTAAGAAAGTGTAGCCCTTATTGTCCACACGGTCTTTCATTTTTGCTGCAAAGTCGGCTGGATTTTGTACGCGTGGCGTATCCGCATATAGCCTTACTTTATCCCTGTATTTACCGCCAAGCAGTTGATAGGCTGGAACATTATATGCTTTGCCAGCTAAATCCCAAAGTGCCATTTCTACTGCACAAACGCCACCAGCTTGCCTTCCATGAAAACCAAATTGTTTGATGAGTTTAAAAATCATTTCTACATTACAAGGATTCATACCCAAGATACGACTTTTCAAAAAAAGTGCGTAGCGCCAAGTTGCTCCATCGCGCACTTCTCCAAGACCATAAATTCCTTGATTCGTGTCAATTCTGATGACAGGACAACGCCCACCACCATTCATGACAACGGCATAACGCATATCTGTAATTTTCAAATCGCTAGGTGCAGAAGCTCTATTGACATTTTGGGTAGAATACTCCAAAGTTTCAGTAATAGGCGCGTTGATAAATGCACCTAAAGCCAAGCCACTCAAGCTGACATTTTTGATAAAATCGCGGCGGCTGCCACCAGATGAGGCAGCTTCTTCCGCAGCAGTGAAGGGTTCTACTAACCCCAGTTTTTTTAGAAAACGTTGAGATGGTGTCGTCATGTTTTGTTAATTTATTAATGAAAACGCATGAAACTTAAATTAACAACAGTTAAATTTCTGATTTCAAGCAACTTACGATTTTTTATTTACAATTTAATTAAACACACAAAAGTATAAGATAAATAAATTACCCCATCAAGTGCTATGGGCTATACTTTACCAAGTTCGTTTTTTCATGTATTCGTCGAGTTCAGTTCTTGTCATTGGTAGCTTATCTGGATTCTGATCCAACCATTTGAGAAAGTCTTGTTTGATATTGTCTGTCCATTGACGGTCAATTTCCCCTGGTGTGTATTTTCCTTCTCGCAAACGCTGATGCCCAAAAGCATCACGAAGAGCAATAAATTCAGCATTCAACACTACTTTTTCCAACAGATGTGGAGGAATAGCAATAATACCACCCTTTTTTGCAAGAATCACATCTCCTGGTAGCACAGTGGCTCGTCCAATGCGGATAGGTTGGTTGATGGAAGCCAACATCATCTGTTGGATGTAAGATGGGTCGTAGCCTTTAATCCAAGCGTTGAATCCTTCTATTTTTTCTAAACCCTCAGTATCTCGGACAGAACCATAAAAAATTACTCCATTCTTGGATTTGGTGTAAATTGCATTTCCTAGGTTATCTCCAATTAAAGTACCATCTACAATTTTTCCGTAACTATCTGCAATGTAAATATCACCCGTCACCAGTAAGTCAATGGGCCAAGAATTACTTGCACCAACTCTATTTTCTGCTTTACCTTTTGCTTGATCAAAGAATCTAGTTCTGGACGCAAAGGCATGTATTGAGCGGTAACTGCTCTTCCAACCATCACTTGGTCGGGACGCAGCACCATCCAGTCTCCTTCAAATTGGTTGTGATAACCTTCTCCACGTAAAATACCCCAAGCTTCTTCTAAAGAAATGTTTTTCAAACGAGCCATTAACTTATCATCCACTTTAGGACGACCATCTGGTGTACGCATACCTTTCCAATTGGAGGTCATTGCAACTATTTGTTCGGGAGTGGGCGTGATGGCTACTTGCTGCTGTGCAGTACAAATTGCTGCTAAACCACAGGCAATTATCATTAACATCAATCGCATAATTATTCGTTTTGTATTATTTAAATAAGTATGTAAAAAATTAAGATTGCGTTGTTAAGTCTTTGATAACTGGTTTTTTAGCTAAGAAAGAGCAGTTAAGCCCTAGTAATTTTTGAACTTTAGTTTTATTGTCAAACGCTTACAACTAAAGCAACCAAAGACCAAGTTACCAAAGACCAACTGCGTAACATCAGTTACTATTTATCCCACCAAACTCTGGTATCCAAATCATCTGCTCCCATCCTTGAAATAGCTTCTTGGACATTGCTGCTGTTGACAGAAATTTCTGAATCTGGATAAGTCAGACGCCTAATAAAATCCCCTTTGATGTCTTTACCAGGAAAAGGATTAGGCGTAAGTACAGGAAAACCACTTCTTCTAAAGTTAGCAAAAACCTCTGGTCCGTTCAAAAAGGAAGCGACCCAATATTGAGTATTGATTTGCTCTAAAGCGTTGGCTGGTACAAATGGATTGGCTACCAAATAAGCGTCAATGGCTTCAGGTGCTACTGCTGATTTTGGGTCGTAACTACCCATTTGCTCTATATGCGCTCGAACACCATTCGTGTAAAAGGTTTCCACAGCTCCACTTACCCAACCACGCTGCGCTGCTTCTGCAAGCAGCAATTGGGTTTGAGCGGCAGTCACTAAAAACATAGGGGCATTAAGCTTTGCCATACGGGTTCTATCCAATTGGCTATAATCGTAAAAACTTGCTAAACCTTCAGCAGCAGCCACTCCAGCAATACCACTATTATCAAATCCCATTGGCATTCCTATTTGCAGAGCAGGATCCGAAGAAGCTTTGTCTGCTCGTTGCTCTGGACCTGATTTTGCACCGACGTAGCGCACAGCAATAGCACCCAAACGCGGATCATTGGTGTTCTTTAGGTAATTCACAAATCCTTGTACCAAGTAGAAATTATTTGCTTCCGCACCATTCAGCGTAGCCCCAATACCATTTTGAAAGTTGTTGTCGTGTCGTACTAAAGCATTATCCGCATTAGAAGTGATTACACCACCTTGAAAAGCTGCTGATACGGTTTGCTGTGCTTTAGCTGCGTCAGCTTTACTCAACCTCATTCCCGCCCTCAATAGCAAAGAGTATCCTAATTTCTTCCATTTTGCTATATCTCCTGCGTACAACACATCTGCACTTTCAATTGGTTTAGAAGCATCCAAAGCTGCAGCCGCACTCTGAAGTTCAGTAATTAAATCCGTATAAATTACCTGTTGGGCATCGTACTTGGGTAGTGTAATTTGGGCTGTAAATCCTTTTCCACCTTCCAAGTAAGGCACGTCTCCGTAAGTATCTGCGAGAATCATAAAAGCATTCGCTTGCAAAATTCTTGCCATATTCAATAGGTTGCTGCGTGCAGGATCATCCTGAACTCGGTTGATTACATCTCTAGTGCTTTTTATGACTGAGCGATAGTAGCGTTGCCAGTTACTAGAAGTCACATTTCGATTATCTTGGTTGTAATTTGCGCCTGTTAACACACCAGAGTTGGGGGATACAATCTGCTGCACAATACCAATTTCATAAACTAAAGTACCGCCTGGAAAAGAGGTATTGATAATGGCATCGTTCAAAATGAAAACTGGATTAATTGAAGTAGGAGAAACCTTATTTTCATTTAAGTCATCAAAGCCTTCCTCGCAGGCGTTGAAAGTAAATAACAATAAGACAAGCACGCTGTAATGAATTAATTTTTTCATGGCTTTGTATTTTTAGCTTACTGATCTTGTTCAAGATAAGCAGGCGTTCAAGTTGATGAATGAATTAAAATTTGGCATTTAAGTTAAATCCAAGACTTCTGGTGGTCGGCAAGCCTGTAGATTCCAAGCCCACCAAGTTATCAGAAGTGAAGCCAAAACTTTCAGGGTCTATGTTTGGAATCCACTTCTTGATCATAAAAACGTTGTTGGCTACAAAACTTAGGCGAATGGATTTAACAGGAAATTGTGCAGGCAATAATTTGGTAAAATCATACCCTGCTGTAATTTGACGCAACTTCCAATAACCACCATCATAAATGATAGGCTCGATAAGAGCTTGTGAGCGCACTACTTCCCAGTATCCTTGAACTGGCGCAACCACCGTATTGACCTCTCCTTTTTCATTTACCCCGTTACCAACTACACCTCCTTCTCTACCCTCCAGCGTAATTTTATGCAACCCATGTCGCACTGCGTTGAAGTTTGTACCAGAAAGCATCTGATTACCTAATTTGAAATCAATCAAAAAAGAAAGGCTAATACCCTTGTAAGAAAAAGCATTATTAAAGCCACCTACCCATTTCGGAACTGCGCTGCCAAAACTAATCAACTGCTGCGTTCTTAGAGGCAACCCGTTAGCACCAAATATCTGACGACCCTGTGCATCTTTTCTATATCCAAATCCATAAATCTGACCAATTTCTTCTCCTACCACTTGTCGGAGTTCACCGTTAAATACGTGCGTACCTACTGTGATACTTTCCCCTGGTGTATCTGTTAGTAAACTTAATACTTCCGTGATGTTATAGGAAGCGTTGGCGGTAAGTTCCCACTGAAAACCAGCAGTTTGTATCGGGACAATGGTTATTAAACCCTCTACTCCGCGATTTTGACTTTCTCCGCTGTTAATCAGGGTATTAACAAAACCAGAAGCATCAGAAATTTGTGCGGAAATAATCTGGTCTGTGGTGGTTCTTTGATAAGCTGCCAAGTCAAGCCCTAGGCGATTATTGAATAACTTTAGCTCAAGTCCAACTTCGGATTCCGCAGTACGCATTGGGCGAAGATTAGGATTGGGCAATGTATTTCCGATGGCGTTACCCACAGGTTGTAGCACCCCACCACCATTGGCGAATAAGTTGGCATTGATACCATAAAATAACACATCAGAGTACGGGGCTACGTCTGTATCGCTACCTACTTCTGCATAAGCCAAGCGCAATTTACCGAAAGTCAACCATTTGGGTACACTCGCAAAAGCATCTGAAAACACAAAGCTACCAGACACGGAAGGATAAATGATGCTTCGATTAGCTTCTGACAGAGTGGAAAACCAGTCGTTGCGCAGTGTTCCATTGACGTATAAAAAGCGTTTGAAGGATAATTCCGCAGAACCATATACCGAGTTAACTGCTCTTTCTGATAAGCCATAAATCGGGTCTTTTACTCTCCCATTTTGTACCGTGTATAAATCCCTTACAACGAAATCGGTCACTTGGACGCTGTTCAAGTCTGAACGGCGATACAATTGGTTGCCTCCTGCGGTCAAGTCAACGCCAATCACGCCAAATTCTCTGGAAGCAGATATTAAAACATCTGCATTTACTTCTCTGAATCGGATTGATTCTTGGGTATAAACTCCATTTGAAAACCAGCTGGCGCAGGTGGTCGAGAGGCTTGACCCGTTGGAAAGTTATTATAATCTTGGGCGCGCGACCAATAATCTTGCCCGATACGTCCTTGAACGAATAACCAGGGCAGGAAATTATATTTTATTGCCACATTGCCAAAAGTGCGGTCTCTATTGACGTTATTGAACTGTTCAGAAAGTGTGAAGTAAGGATTAGTGCGGTTTCTGAACCTTGAATATACAAATTCGTTACCATTAGCATCAAATGCGTTGGCTTTTAGCACATCCAAAGGCATAGAGTTCGCCAAATTATAAAGTGCGACAGGAATTGTATTATCTTGCTGTGCTACATTGGGTGGGTTGTTATTATCCTCGTTGGAATAATTAACGTTACCTGTAATACTTAGTTTTTGCTCAATTCGTAGCTAAATCCTAAGTTTACGGTTCTTCTTTTGTAAGTGTTGTTCGGAATAATACCCTTGCTATCGAGGTTGGACAAAGAAAGATTAAATCCTCCTTTCTCCCCGCCAGAAGCTAAAGATAGCGTGTTAGTAAGGTTTTCTCCATTTCTGAAAAAATCCCTAATTCTGTTTCGCACTGGCTCGTAAGGCAGCACGACTCCACTAAATAAGGTTTGGGTCATGCCTGGCTGGAATCGCTCCCCAAACGACCACTGCCCAGAAGTTGGATTAGGCGTGGTAGGTCGCACTCCATTTTCGCCTTGTCCGTATTCGTATTGATAGTCAGTAAAGTCTAATGGAGTTTCATTAGTGTAATTCAAGTTATACGTAACCCCAATGCCTTGTCCGTCTCCTTTAGTTTTGGTAGTAATCATAATGACACCATCTTTTGCTCTTGACCCATACAATGCGGCTGCGGCTGCGCCTTTTAGTACGGTCATACTTTCGATGTCGTCAGGGTTGATACTTAATAATCCATCACCACCATCCGAGGTAATACCTCCACCTCTTGCTTCAATGGAGTTATCACTGGCAGCATTTCCTGTCTTAGTTCCAAAATTAGTGTTGTCAATCGGTACACCATTTACCACAATCAAGGGGTTATTTTGTCCCGAAATAGAGGATTGACCTCGAATACGAATTTTAGATGTTCCAGCAGGTCCTGTGCCCAGCGAAGAAATATTTACGCCTGCCACTTTCCCTTGCAAAGCATTCATGAAGTTGGTAGTTCTATTCACATTCACTTCCTCTGCGTCAACACTGACCGTAGCATATCCAAGTTTTTTGGATTCTTTTCTGATACCCAAAGCGGTTACAACGACTTCTTCGAGACTTTTTGTATCTTCCGCTAAGGTGATGGATAGAGGACTTAAATCATTAATTACGACCTCTTTAGAACTATATCCTGTGTAGCTAAAAACTAAAGTTGAACCAACTGACGTGTTGATGTTAAAGGAACCATCATAATCCGAGACCGTTCCAACTGCCGTACCCTTTACTAAAATATTTACCCCAATCAAAGCGGCACCATCACTAGCAGAAGTGACTGAACCAGTAACTTGTTGGGCTTGTAAATGAATAGACAAAGCAAGAAACATGAATATTCCTGCTAAGATGTTTAAAGTTTTTCCATGATAAAGTGGTTTGTAAAGTTTTGTATCAATACCAACGCAGCTAATATAATATTTTGCTACAACAAATTTATATAGATTTATTTATTGTTCAAAATTATTTTACTATTTTTTATCACTGTTTTATTCTTACTTACAAAATTTAACCTTGTATTTTCAGTTAATCATTTGAAAGCCTCTGCCATAGCATTTCCTACAATCCAACCACCAGTCCAAGCTGCTTGAAAGTTGAAGCCCCCCGTAACAGCATCAATATTGAGCACCTCTCCTGCAAAATAGAGGTTAGGTATTTTTTTACTGGCAAAAGTTTTGAACTCTATTTCTTTCAAATCTACGCCACCCGCAGTCACAAATTCTTCTTTGAAAGTGCTTTTACCATCAGCACGATAAATACTGGCACTTAGTTCAAGCGCAAGTTTATTGACTGATTTTTTACTTATGTCAGCCCAACGCATTTCTTCACCCACTTCTGCTGCTTTTAAAAACTCGACCAAAGGCGAGTTGGAAGATTGAATGGCGAGGATTTAGAGATATTTTTTTTTGCCAGTTCTACTTTACAGTCTTGAAGTTGCTCCTTAACACTTTCCGTATCTACCCTC
>JAAUTG010000183.1 GCA_012031785.1 Saprospiraceae bacterium
TCAGGTTTCAGCGTATGATTTAAAGGTATAGAAAACTCATTCCCCTAGTTTTATGAGCATGAATTAATGAATTATGGATCGCGCAAAGAGCAACGAAATGTTCATTTTCTTTTCTCCTTACTTAAATTTTCACAAGATAGCTTTTTTAAATGATTCCGTTTCTATACATTACAGTTTTACCTAATTTGCCTTTGTCTAACACAAGTATTTTTAGTATCCTAAATTCATAAGATTTTCAGGTAAATATAGCCTTTTAAGAGGCAAACAGCCAAATGGGAATAGCAAACCACATAACATCAGTTGCTGCTCAAATTTTGAGTGATTTGTAAAAATAGTTGTGCTTTTGTTTGATATTTGCCAGAAATTAAATCCAGTTTTTTTTGACCACTGCTACGTACAGTTGATATAGCTAATAAGAAGCGTTGCTAAATAAAAAAGCAATGTTTTCTATATAGTTAGCAGGTAGCGCACAAAAAATGCCCAACTTAATTATCATACAAGCAGAAAAACTAAATCTCAATTAATTATGCGTGTCTTTTTTCAACTGAAAATCAATTTAGAAGGGATAAAACCAGCAATATGGCGTAGTTTTGTAGTAGATGGTGAAACTACCTTGAGTAACTTACATACGATTATACAAATCGCGATGGGCTGGCAAGATGAACATCTTTGGGCTTTTGAGACACTTGAAGGAAGCTACGGTCCGAGTAATAGTATCTGGGATGATAGCAAAAAGGAGGCAACTAAGCACAATGTCAAAGAGATTTTAAAAATAGAGAAAGATACAGTGAAATATATTTATGATTTTGGAGATTATTGGCAACATAAAGTAGAGTTAGAAAAGATATTGACTCCAGAAGAAGTTAAAATTGTTCCTATTTGCTTAGCAGGTCAGGGACATTGCCCACCAGAAGATTGTGGTGGCATTTGGGGCTATTCAGAAATACTTGAAGACTTGTCCGACCCCGACACGCCAGCTTTTCAAGAAGTTACAAATCGGCTTGGTAAAGGCTTCGACCCTAATTTTTTTGACTTAAATAAAATTAATCAAATTTTAAAGCAAAAACTAGAAACCAACATTAGCTCGTAAACTCCCTAAATGTTGGCAAGTAATTTAGCGTAAGTCAGAAAGTGGATTCCCTTTGCAAGCTCAAGTAGCACGGCTTCAATATTCGAGTAAAAGAATAGTATCAAAAGTTAAAAAAGATATTTATACGCCTTTATTTTTTAAGACTTCATAGAAAAAATCAAAATAATATTCTGATTTTTTTGGATGTTCTATTTTGTTTAATTATTTTCGCTCCATCATCCTCCTAATTTAATCCGCATATCATGTCAAGAATTGTAATTGTTTCAAACCGTTTGCCCATTACGATAAAAAAAACGGCTGAAAATGAGCTTATTTATTATCCAAGTGCTGGTGGACTAGCCACTGGACTTAACTCTTTGGACGAGTCCCTTGATAAAATTTGGATTGGCTGGCCCGGACAAGAAATTACCGACGAATGGGAACGTGAATCCATCCGACAAGACTTGTCTAACAGAGGTTTAGCTCCTGTGTTTCTAACTCGTCAAGACATTATTCTTTACTATGAAGGCTTCAGTAATAAAACTTTATGGCCTCATTTTCACTATTTTACCCAATATACAGATTATAATGATGCGACTTGGGAGAGTTATCAAAATGTAAATCAAAAGTTCGCTGATGTTATCAATCCATTAATAAAGCCAGATGACTTGGTTTGGGTGCACGATTATCAATTGATATTGCTGCCAGCCATGATTCGTGCAGTACATCCTAATGTGTCTATTGGTTTTTTTCTACACATTCCGTTTCCTTCTTACGAAATTTTCCGTATTTTACCTTGGCGCGAAGCCCTGCTAGATGGCGTTTTAGGAGCAGATTTGATTGGTTTTCATACTTTTGACTACATGCGCCACTTCTTGAGCGCGGCGTATCGTGTTTCAGGTTATGAACATAACTTTGGGAAACTAAACGTAGGTAATCGTGTAGTGAATGTGGATGTATTCCCGATGGGAATTGATTATGAAAAATACGCCTTTCCTGATAAAGATGAAAATTCAGCAGATGATACCTCGTTCATTGAAAAACTGGCACTTCATCAGCGCATTTTGTTATCTATTGACCGTTTAGATTACACAAAAGGTATTCCACAACGTATCAAGGCGTATTCTCAATTTTTGGAAAATCATCCTGAGTACCACCGAAAAGTATGTATGGTTATGATTGTTGTGCCATCACGAGACCAAGTAGATCAGTATCAAGAACTTAAACATCAAGTAGATGAACTTTGTGGAATTGTCAATAGCACGTATGGCGGATTTGATTGGACACCCATGCGTTACTTATACCGTTCAGTAAATTTCCGCGAATTGACTACTTTGTACCGCCTATCAGAAGTCGCTATGATTACGCCCATACGAGATGGAATGAACTTAGTCGCTAAAGAGTACGTTGCCAGCAAAGAAGAAAATAAAAAAGGGGTACTGGTGCTAAGTGAAATGGCTGGAGCGGCAAACGAGTTACTGGAAGCTATCTTGATTAATCCCATGGATGTCAACGACATGGAGAAAGCTATTGTTACTGCTTTAGATATGTCAGAGGAAGAACAAGCGCTTCGCTTAGATAAAATGCAGAAAAAACTGAAAAAATACGATGTGAAGCACTGGGCAAATACATTTATGAATGAACAAATACGCCTTACAAATGCACGAAAAGAAAGTCAAACCAACGTACTGAATGAAGAAGAAGAAACCAGTTTAATTGCAGCTTATCGTCAGGCACAAAATCGCTTAATTGTGCTTGACTATGATGGAACTTTGATGAATTTTCATGTAGATCCACAAGCCGTAGTACCAGACGAAATGCTAATTGATATTTTAACCAGAATAAAAAAATACGGTAGGTAATCAATTGGTAATCAGTAGTGGTAGAGATAGAACCACTTTAGAAAACTGGCTGGGTGCGCTGCACACAGATTTTTCGGCGGAGCATGGAGTTTGGACGAAACGTCATGGTCAATGGATGAAAGCCGCAGGTTTGACAGATGCTTGGAAACCACAGGTACGCTCTATCCTCGAAAATTTAGTGGAACGAACTCCTGGTTCTTTTATCGAAGAAAAGCAATATTCAGTAGCTTGGCATTATCGCCAAATAGACCGTGATTTGGGAGAAAAACGGGTTCGAGAATTTAGAGATGTCTTGCGCTACTTAACTGCTAACCTTGATTTGCAGGTGCTAGAAGGACATAAGGTAGTAGAAATTAAAAACGCAGGCGTTAATAAAGGAAAAGCTATTTCTAACTGGTTGAATGACACTCACTACGACTTCATTTTAGCCATTGGAGATGATCATACGGATGAGGATACTTTTAAGGCGATGCCACAGGAGGCTTATACCATTAAAGTTGGTTTAACAAAAACTCATGCGCGCTTCAATTTGAAAACGGTGGAAGATGTTCGAGTATTATTACAGCATTTACTAGCTTCAGCTTAATCCCTGAATAGGATATGTTTTATTTCAGAGCGTCTATCTTTGCTTCAATATGGAGTTGACAGAAGACTATTTTCGCAATAGGTGATTGATTATAAAACTGAGTGCATTGTTAGGATAACCCAAAGTTATCCTGACAATTTTTCTTTTCTAGCCATGGACTTATACGACAAAAGACCTTGCATTTCCCCTAGCTTTAGTTGTGAAATATTTCTATTCAAAGTCTTACATTTGTACTTAAAATTTATTTCATGTCTTATTTTCTGGATTGGAACACGCATCCTGAGAAAGAGTATATTCCAGGGTTTGTAGGAAAAATGATACATACAGGGAGCTGCACCATAGCGTATTGGCATGTGAAAGCAGGAAGTGTTCTTCCTGAACATGCACACGTTCACGAGCAGATAACAAACATACTAGAAGGAACGTTTGAAATGACAATAGCGGGAGAGCTACAACTTTGTCAAGCAGGTAGTGTAGCCGTCATTCCGTCGGAGGTTATTCATGCTGGCGTTGCAATTTCTGATTGTGTGATTCTGGATATTTTTCAGCCTGCGCGGCTGGATTATCAGCAGTAGGAAGCAAAAAAGATCTTTATTTGTAAGATTTTTATTTAATTGATTTTTAAGCATTTACATTTTGTTGTATATTGGGTTTTCTATATTAGGAATGAGTAATGATAAAGTATCACTTTACTTTTACCGCTCATTAATGATCAAATAACAAACTCGCGACTTCTAATTTCATAACTCATCAAATCATTTTAATTAAATAATGATATGGACACCGCAGCGTTACTCAAAAAAGTACGAAAAATTGAAATCAAGACTAAAGGCTTGAGCAACCATATTTTTTCTGGTGAATACCATAGCGCATTTAAGGGACGTGGTATGTCGTTTAGCGAAGTACGCGATTATCAGTTTGGCGATGATGTGCGTAACATTGACTGGAACGTAACGGCAAGAACAGGCAATGCGCACGTTAAAGTTTTTGAAGAAGAGCGAGAACTGACTGTCATTTTGTTGATAGATACAAGTCGTTCTTCGTTTTTCGGAACAGTGCGGCAGATGAAAAATGAATTAGCTACTGAAATTAGTGCTGTACTTTCCTTTTCTGCCATCCAAAATAATGATAAAGTAGGTGTGATTTTTTTCTCAGACACTATCGAAAAATATATTCCGCCGCAAAAAGGTCGTCAGCATATTTTGAGAATCATCCGCGAATTATTATACTTAAATCCTAAAAGCGGAGGTACAGATTTAGGGAAAGCATTAGAATATTTCAACAATGTGGTAAAAAAGCGAAGTATTTGCTTTATACTATCTGATTTTATGACTCAAAGTTACGAAGCTCCATTACGCATCGCTGCCAAAAAGCATGATATAGTTGGCATGCACTTGATGGATCCGCGCGAAGAATCACTGCCAAATGTTGGATTAATTCAAGTCACAGATTCAGAAACAGGCGCAGTACAATGGATAGATACTGCTCAAGACACTACAAGAAAAAAATATTTTAATTGGTTTACTGCGAATCATCAGTATTTTCGCTCCGTATTCTTGAAAAGTGGGGCTGACATCATCACGATTAGCACCCATGAGCCTTATGAAAAAACGTTGCATCAGTTTTTTAAGCAACGAGCAAAGTGAATATTGGTCTCTGTCGAGTTGGCTTAGGGGCTTTGCAAAACTAAAAAGGTAATTTTCTAATTAGAAGTTATGATAATATTTACCTTGTCTTCAAAAATATAACCTTTTGTTGTATAATAAGCTATTTCAATGAATAGATGGTATCTAGTGTGGCTAATAATAGCGGTTTGGGGGATAGAAGCACAATCCCAAATTAAGATAAATTCAAAATTGGATAAGCAAAACATCTTGATTGGCGATCACTTGCAGATGCAATTACAAATTGGATACAATCAACCTTTGGAGGATGTTACACTAAATCTCAAGCCTTTGCTTGCAGTGGGTGCGCTAGAATGATAGCAGAATCTCCTTGGAATACTATTACTGCTGATAATTTAGTACAACTACAAAAAGATATTTTAATAACTGCTTTTGATTCAGGTACTTATGTACTACCTGTCCTAGCTATTAGTTACAAACTGAATGGAGCAATAGACTCTGCTTTTACGTCGCCCCTGACCTTCAGGGTGGACATTGTACCGCAAGATTCCGTCGCATTGATGCCCATAAAACCTATCGCAGAAGTACCAATTACGCTTTGGGAACTAGCATACTCCTATTTTCCTATTTTATTGGGCATATTTTTGGCGGCTTTGATACTATTAATAATGTTATTAGTACTGGATGCCAAGCAGCGCAAGTTACAAACCAGGCTTTTACCTCCCGAACCTGTTTCCGCCAATAGCTATTTTATGACACAGTTGGAAGACTTGCAAAAAAAAGAGTTGTGGCAGCGAGGAGAAGTGAAAGAATACCATAGCGAATTATCTTTGATTTTAAGGAATTATTTGGAGCAACGATACCGAATACAAGCCCTAGAATCCACGACGAGTGAAATTTTAAACGCGCTTCGGCAGTCAGGTTTCAATAGACAAGAAGTAGAAGAATTAGAATGGTTACTACAAACTACCGACTTGGTTAAATTTGCTAGAACCGAACCCAGTGCAGCGTTCCATGAGGAAGCATTTGCAAGTGTAAAAAACTTTATATCTAATACACAAGACCCTAATTTATTGCTGCAACTGCAAGCTACTCCGATTGTTGAGACCATTAATTCTTTTTACCTAGTTACAAGCACAGGGGAAGAAATGACGTTGGCACGTTCTGTACAACGACTTCAAGCGAGAATATTAGATACATCAATTGCATTTATAGCGTTCCTTTTACTGGTGTTAGTTAATTATATTCTTTCATCCAGCTTTGATGTGTATAGTGATAATTTTGGACTACTGTTGCTGTTTTCTGTTTTGATTGCTATTCCGATTAGCCTTGTTGTAGCATTTATATTTGAGCGGCGTGGCGCGTCCATAGGTAAGCGTTTAGTTGGTTTGCGCGTGGTGAATAAAGATGGTGGTCAACTTGCTATTTGGCAAATTCTAATACGCACCGTCTTTTTGAGTGTAGCAAGTTACATATTATTCGTATTAGGTATAATTCTTATTTTAGCATCCTAATAGGTGCTGCTAGAAATATTCCAACTGGAAGTAGGGTATTGCTACATGATAAGTGGACTAATTCGCGCGTAATTTCCTTAAAAAAGTAAGCAAATGTTTCTATTGCAAAATATTCAATTTGTTCATCCGTATTTTTTGTTCTTGTTATTATTGATCCCGTTGGTGGGTATCTTCTATTGGTATAAACAAAGAAATCAGCAAATTACTATCAAATTATCAAGCCTAAAAGCGTTAGAAACTAGCACTTCTTGGCGTGGTAAGTTGCGTGAGGGGCTTCCCGTCCTGCGAGCGTTGGCGTTTATACTTTTAGTGATTGCATTGGCGCGTCCTCAAAGGATGCTGAAAGAAGAACAAATTAAAGCAGAAGGGATTGACATTGCTATGGTAATAGACTTATCAAGCAGTATGTTGGCAAAAGATTTTGATCCAGACCGCTTAGAAGTGAGCAAGTTAGTTGCTGCTGAGTTTGTGAGTAAGAGACGCTATGATCGTGTAGGTTTAATCGTCTTCGCAGGGGAAGCGTTTACGCAATGTCCTTTGACTACAGACCACCAAATTTTACAAAGTTTTTTAGCCAATCTACAATGTGGTATTTTGGAAGATGGTACAGCAATTGGGATGGGTTTAGCTGCTGCTGTTAATCGTTTGAAGGACTCTGAAATAGCTACTAAAGTTGTTATCTTACTGACGGATGGCGTAAATAATTCCGGCTATATCAAGCCCATCACGGCTGCTGAGATTGCTAAAAGTTATGGCATCAAAGTTTATACTATTGGTATTGGTACCACAGGAAGCGCATTAGCACCCACTAGCCGTTTGCCCGGTGGACGATACAAATTCAGCCTTGTCCCTGTTGAAATAGATGAATCCTTATTACAGGAAATTGCAGAGATGACAGGTGGCAAATATTTCCGTGCTGTTTCATCTCAATCACTGCAAGAAATCTACAACGAAATAGACGAATTGGAAAAAACAGAAATTGAAGTATCTGTGATGAAACGATACAGCGAGGAGTTTCATAGGTTTGCTGCTTTTGCTTTTTTCTTATTAACACTTGAGTTACTTTTGCGTTATACTCTACTAAGGTCTATCCCTTGATACGAATGACGAATTAGAAATGTTAATTACCTTAGGCACAAGTTTTATTTATACTTTAAACTAAGTTCATGTCCATCACTTTAGTTCTTATAATCATTAATATAATTATTTCTTGGAGCGCATTGAATAATCAGGAATTATTCCTCAAACTCCAGCATAGCCCTTATTTAGAATATAATAATCGAGAATTTTATCGTTTCATCAGTTCAGGTTTTGTACATGGCAGTATTGCGCACTTGGCAATTAATATGTTCGTGTTTTACCAGTTCGGCAATTACGTAGAAGGTGCTTTCGTTCAGATTTTTGGAGAAGGTATGGGTAGAATTAATTTTTTGTTGCTATACCTTTTGGCTATTATATTTGGGGACTTGTCCACCTATTTCAAGCATAAAGATTCTCCTTATTTTGCTAGTGTAGGAGCTTCTGGCGCAGTTTCAGCAATATTGTTTGTTTTTGTTCTTTTTGAGCCTTGGCAGACTTTGTTGATCTTTTTTATCATTCCGTGTCCTGCCATCGCAGCGGCAATTTTATATTTGATTTATTCTTCATGGGCAAGCAAAAATCAGAATGATCAGATTGACCATGATGCTCACTTTTATGGTGCTGTATTTGGCGTGGCTTTTACTCTGCTTTTACGTCCGAGTTTGTTTTCCCTATTCACAAGTCGTTTAGCAGAAGGATTTCCTTTTTGAATAGCAAAAGTGAAGTTATTATGGATTGGAGTCCCGTTGTTCTCACTTTTAAATTAGCATTCGTCACTACTTGTTGTCTGTTGTTACTGGGTATTCCGCTAGCCTATTGGTTAGCTTTTAGTAAAATGAAGTATAAAACCTTGATAGAAACACTGGTAAGTATGCCACTGGTACTTCCGCCCTCTGTGCTGGGTTTTTACTTGCTACTTGCTTTTAGCCCTAATTCAGGAATTGGGAAATGGTTAGCACAAGTGTTGGGCTTTCAATTGGTGTTTTCTTTTGAAGGATTAGTGTTGGCATCCATCCTTTACAGTCTGCCTTTTATGGTACAACCCATCCAAGCAGGATTTAAAAATTTACCACTAACGCTGCGAGAAGCGGCTTACACAATTGGAAAATCACCTTTTCAAACGCTTTTAAAAGTGCTACTACCCAATATGCGACCTGCTATTTTTTCAGGGGTGGTGCTGGCATTTGCACACACAATAGGTGAATTTGGGGTAGTGCTCATGATTGGTGGCAACATTCCTCACGAAACCAGAGTAGCTTCTATTGCAGTGTATGATGCAGTAGAATCTTTGAATTATGAGGCAGCAAATCAATATGCTTTTGTTTTGTTTGCAACTACTTTTTCCATCTTATTTTTGTTTTACCTGCTCAATAAAGAAGACCGAAAATATGATTGGTTTCGATTTGCAAAAAACATTGAATACCGCCGAAGGGAAGATTGAATTAGAACTTAATTGCCAACTTCACGAGGGCGAATTTGTGGCGATTTACGGCGCTTCTGGCACAGGAAAAACCTCTATCTTACGTATGTTAGGAGGTTTGTTGCAAGCAGAATCAGGACGCATTCAGGTGGGAGATAAAGTTTGGTATGATACGACTTGTAAAGTAAATATCCCTACTCATCTTCGGAGTATTGGTTTTATGTTTCAAGATTATGCCCTTTTTCCCAATATGACGGTAAGGCAAAACTTAACTTTTGCTTTAAACAAAAAACAATCTACTGTCATGGTAGAGGAACTGCTGGAAGTAATGGAATTACAGCAACTTCAAGCACAAAACCAAACTATCTTTCCGGTGGTCAACAGCAGCGAGTGGCATTAGCAAGAGCATTATTGAGAACGCCTGATTTATTGCTGCTGGATGAACCATTCTCTGCTTTGGATGAGCA
>JAAUTG010000184.1 GCA_012031785.1 Saprospiraceae bacterium
TTTGGTTGTTTTGCTTGAGTTACTGCTCACTATTTTCAACCTACATCGGCAGTTCCCTTCGTCAAGTCGGGTATCGCGTCAATGTGCTGATATTCTAAACGAACAAGCGGGGTGACTTCAAGCCATACTGGTCTTCTTATTCCGCCCCAATTCCACGTTGCGCCCCGTTTGAAAACATTGTTGGTAAGTACGGTGATTCTGTTTTTTTGCCAGCTTTTATGTACCTGGAAATATCAAAATGGAACGGCAAAAAACCTAAATGATTTTCTCCTAGTAAATTGCCGTTTACCCATATTTTTGAGTCATGATAGACGGATTGGAAAACGATGCGGATTTGTTGTAAATCAGTATAATTGTCAATCGTAAATGTTCTAGTGTACCAAGCATCACCAGCATATTCCGCATACTCATTTATCAAATCCCAATTTCCTGGTACTTGTAGGCTATCCCATGTTGAAGTATTGAGGTCAGCCTTACTCCACCCCAAATTTTCTCCTTCAGAATACGGATCAATCTTAAAAGCCCAAGCACCATCGAGCGAAATTTTTTGAGTAGTCTGTGAATAGCCGGTGTTGAAAACAAAAGCACCCAATACCCATAAACAGATAGGTACTTTTTTTAATGGTGTTTGCAAATATGCCTGTAAATTGTTGCATATACTGTATTTACTATTTAATGAACACTAAAAAACTGAAATATTAAAAACCGATACGGGTATGTTTTGATATTTTTGAGAAAAAGTAAAATGTAACCTATTCGTTTTCAGGCTATCTTTAAGTCTAATCGTGTTGATAGCCTGATAATTACCTTCTACTTTTGCCAAAAGGTTGCCCTGCTCATCCTCGATGCTGTAATCGCTTACTACAAAAGGAATGGTGTATTCAGGATGTCCCATCAAAGTGCTTTCTAGGGCATGGTCATAATCGCAGTCAAAAAATATTTTTATGGTATTGATGCTTACTTGATTATCCCAAGTCATTGTAAGCGAGGCACTTTCCTCATTTTTTGCAGCCACCCAAGCATTCGTTGCTCCTGTTGAGCTGGGTCTTACTTTTCCGTTGGTAACATTAGCGGAGTGAAATGAATTTAGTGCTGGTTGTATGGAGAAGGCTAAATTTTTACCGCCTGGTCTTCTTTCTGGTATCCAGAACTCAAAACTATCTATTCCTATTCCTTCAGGGGGGGCTTGTTTGCCATAGTTAGACACAGCCTTGTTGATTCTATTTTGGACACTCATTATTCCTGTGCAACGCTCCTCTGACAGTCTAACTTTGAGATGTTCATTTTTCATAAGGCACAAATAAAAATATTTATTTTCATCTTCGGCGGCGGTACAACGGAATGTTATTTTGTGCTTCCCTTTTTCCAGTTCAAATTGTTCTGAATGAATAGAATAATCTGGGGTGAAATGATTTGGTTTTGTCGAAGTGCGAAGTTGTATTTCCAAAGAGGTATCAACAGCAGCTTCGACTTCAAAATAAAATATGTACTCTTCGTTTGATTCTAAAGGCAGCAGTTGTGCAGTACTGTAAGTTAGCGTATGCCAATCTTCACTGGGACTAAAACCATCAAAAAGCAATGTTGAAGAAGTTTTTACAGTCGCTTTTTTTGCCAAGTCCAGCTCGTCTTGCGTATCAATTCCATAGATGCTTTGGCCATTTCTATTCAACGCTAATTGAAGCAAATTAATATTATCTTTTTCGGCAAGGTCTTTGGGATTCCAGAGGTTTTTAATACAAAGTGCTGCTGCTTCACCTACTGCCTGAGCGCCTAAAGCACAGGTTAGCATCACTCTTGAAGAACCAAATGCAACATGTGTGGCACTGATAATTCGTCCTGCCAGAAACAGATTCTTAATGTCTTTTGAATAATAGCATCTGTAAGGAATCGGATAAACTCCTTTTGAGTGCCATTGTGTACAGGAACTGTATTTACTGTAAATCCCATCTGCGGGGTGCAAATCCATAGCCCATCCACCATGAGCGATGGCATCGTAATGATTGCGTTGTTCTACAATATCTTTTTGAGAAAGCATATAGTCGCCTTCAAAGCGCCTGCTTTCCCTTTTGCCTGGTATCGTTCCTACCCATTCCAAGGTTAAATTCGACGCTTCAGGATATTTTCCGCTATTCTTAATGTAATCCCAAATACCGTAAACCACCTTCCATAATTCAAATTTTATGGCTTCAGAGTCATGTATGGTATCTAATCTTCCGCCATATTCTACCCACCATAATTTGCACCCGTGGTCGCCCATTTGATAATTTTTAATTCTGGGAAGGTCTTCTGCATTTTTAATTGCAAAAGAAGGAGGGGTATAGGAGATAGGGCGATTCATATCTTTGGTATAAAAATACAAAGAATGTCCTAACAGATTTCCATAATCTTCAATATTGGGCGCGAAACCTTCGTCAAACTCAGCGCCATCTTCAGCCCCCATTCTAAAAGAAGCACCAGAAAGAAAACCAACAATACCATCACCTGAAGCATCACAAAACAAAGGAGCAGATAGCTGATACGTGGTGCTGTTTTGTCCACAAAAACCTTTCACCTCTTTTATTTTATCGTCCTCTTTTTTGATGACTTCATACACGACGGTGTTTAGTAGCAATGTAATATTCTTTTCTTCATATACTTTTTCCAGTAAAATGGTGTCAAATATCAGTGGATTCCCTTCTTTATTGCGTTTTAAATTATCCAAAAGAATTTCGTTTATCAATCCGCCTTCACGGCTCCATCTGTTATTGTTTCCCATGTGCGATGTTGCTCCTAAGCTCCAGAGTCTCACTTCACTGGAAGCATTGCCACCCAGTACAGGTCTGTCCTGAACTAAAACAACTTTTAAACCAGCGCGAGCAGCCGTAACAGATGCACAAACGCCCGCCAAGCCTCCACCAATTACCACCAAGTCGCCACCTAACTCGATAAACCTGTTCGCTCTATTGTGTTTTACAAATGCTTCTTTGATCATTTTATGTAATTTGATTAAATTATAGTGCAAAACGAATAAAAGCAGACGCACTGACGATTATTCTATTGCGCTGCCCCACCAATCTGCATTTGGTTTATAATCTTTGGACAACATATTCTTCCTTTCCTTTTCTAGTTTTGGCAACAATTTTTCAACGACTGACCTTTCATACTCCTTTCTTTTTTCAGCATCAAATTCAGGGTCAGGAACTGGATATTTTGCATTAACGTTGTCGAGCCATTGTTTCAGACTACCAAATAAATCATTACTTTTCTTCGGGTAAACATCAACAAGATTGTGTTTTTCAGAAGGATCGGTTTTTAAATTATAAAGTTCGTTTTTATTAGTTTCGTAATAATGTATCAACTTCCAGTTTCCTTTTCTGATGATGGAAGATGGGTCACCACCTTGATTGCCATAATGTGGATAATGCCAGTACAATGCTCGTTCTTTGCGTTTCACTCTATCATCAATCATAGATTTTAAACTTATGCCATCCAGATGTTGTGCAGGTAGTAGATTCAGGTTGGCATAATCAAGATGGTAGGAAAAAAGTCAGCTCCTGTTACGGCATAATTACTTGTTTTACCATTTGAATTTGCCCAAGGTACATAGATAATGTAAGGCACTCTAATACCGCCTTCCCATTGGTAGCCTTTGCCTCCTCGATGCGGCAGACAAGAGGTGGAAAATGAATCTCCGGACGAAACGCCTCCATTATCGGATGTGAATATGACAATTGTATTTTTGTCTAATCCAAGTTCTTTAAGCCCATCCAAAACAACGCCAACAGCGTCATCCATACTTTCAACTAATCCCGCATAAACAGGATTATCTTGGGTTTGTCTTATAGGTAGCTT
This sequence comes from Saprospiraceae bacterium, assembly GCA_012031785.1. Taxonomy (GTDB): domain Bacteria; phylum Bacteroidota; class Bacteroidia; order Chitinophagales; family Saprospiraceae; genus JAAUTG01. The sequence goes on from JAAUTG010000184.1 coordinate 3,832, forward strand.
GCGTTCCATAGCGAAGCCATTTTCTTTTATACCTTCGCCTTCCGCTTTCATTCTATATTTCTGCCATTTTTCCTGCGTGGTTTGGATAGGACCATGCACAGCATAAAATGACAGAAAAGCAAAAAAGCGTGATGACTTATTCTGTTTAATGAAACCTAATGTTTCATTGGCTAATCGCATGGTCAGGTTTTCTCCTTCACTACCATCTTCCAACTCGGGATTTTTATAAGGAGAAAAATAACCGCCTTCTGGGCTTCCACTGCTATATCCTCCTTTGTTAATATCAAAACCGTGGTCTTTAGGCATCGAACCTTCGCCACCAAGATGCCATTTTCCTGCAAAAAAAGTCTTGTACCCTCCCGCTTTCATCGCTTCTGCCAAAGTGGTATCTATTGCTGGCAGTTCAAGTGTATAATCAGCAGGCAACATCTTGTCATGTCTGTTCAAACGCCTCCACGCTGTTCCTGTATTTTCTCCAATCCAGTCGGTAATGCCATGTCTGGCTGAAAATTGACCTGTAAAAATACTGGCTCTCGAAGGGCTGCATACCGCACTTGTAGCGTAACCTTGCGTAAACACCATTCCTTTTTTTTGCCAAGGCATCAATATTTGGTGTTTCATAATACCTGCTACCAGTGAATCCTAAAATCGTGATAACCCAAATCGTCAACCAATATAAAAAGTACATTCGGTTGTTCAATATTGGTATCGCGCTTAATCTTTTTTGAACTTTGACAGTTTGTCAAAAAAATTAAACCAAATAAAACAAAGTGATGAAATTTCATTTGCACTGCTATCGCATTATTTTATTTGAGAATAAGATTTTCTGTTTTACCATAGTTTTCACCTCTGATGGCTTCAAAATCTGCTATCATTGTATTAAGTTTTTCGGGATTTGCTTTCGCTAGGTTATTTTTTTGACCTATATCTTTTTTCAAATTATACAATTGAAACTCTTTCAAATGACCTAATTCTATATTAACATCCTTGTTAACTGACGGACCATTGTACGGAGGAATCATCACCCAGTCCCCTTGCCTGAAAGCGGTTCTAGTGGATGCTTCTAAAATTAAGTTTTCTCTGCCTTTATCACTTTTCCCTAAAAATACATCAATTAAATTTTGGCTGTCTGGACCTTTCAAGTCACTACCCGTTAATGCCGCTAACGATGTCATTAAATCCACTTGACACACTAAGGCGTCTGATTTTCCTGGCTTGATATGACCTTGCCAATACGTAATAAACGGCACTCTTGTACCTCCTTCAAAAAGGCTATATTTACCGCCACGCAAGCTACCTGATGGTTTGTGATTTCCTAGTTTTTCAACCGCGTCATCGTAGTATCCATCATTAAAACAGCACCATTGTCGCTTGAAAATACGATTAGGGTGTTTTCCAAAATGCCTTTCTCTTTCAGCGTTTTTAATAATTCGCCCACACACCAATCCGCTTCAATAATAACATCCCCTCTTGCTCCCATTCCCGATGTACCGACAAACCTTGGATGTGGCGTTCTAGGTACATGTGGTTGTTGCAGTGCATAGTACAAGAAGAATGGTTGGTCTTTTTGTCTTTTGATATATTTTTGAGCTTCTAGGAGAAATGTATCTGTCATATTTTCATCAACCCATTTTGCCGATGCCCCACCTTTCATAAACCCTATTCTTGGGATTCCATTGACAATGCTGTTATTATGTCCATGATGCCACCTCAACTTTAACAATTCAGGATTATCTTTTCCAGTCGGTTCTCCATCAAAATTTTTATCGTAGTCTATTGCAATCGGGTCCTTAGCATCCAAATTGACTACCTGCCCATTTTTTATATACACGGTAGGCACTCTGTCTTGCGTTGCTGCCATGATGAAGCTATAATCAAATCCAACTTCATTTGGTCCTGGTGCTATTGTTTTATTCCAATCCACAAATCCATCACCCAAACCCAAATGCCATTTTCCAACAATACCAGTGTGGTAGCCTTTTGTTTTGAGCATTTTAGGTATCGTCATCTGAGCGGTATCTATCAAGATAGGTGCGGTGCCTGGTAGAATTTTTGCGTTTTCATTCCGCCAGGGGTAAGTACCTGTCAACAGCGCATATCTACTAGGAGAACAGGTGGCAGAAGTGGCATATCCTTGCGTAAATAAAAGTCCATTATTGGCTAACGCATCCATATTTGGGGTCTTTAGTCCAATAGCCCCGTATGCGCTTACATCTCCATACCCTAAATCATCTAAATAGATGAATATGATGTTAGGCTTAACTTTTGTAATATCGGAGGTCTTTGATGTTCTAGGTTGAGTACAATTGGTGAGCAGCAGTACCAAAAAACTAAAAAATAGAAAATGTCTGACTTTCATTAAATTAAGATATTTTTATTAGTTGAATACAAGTAATTAAGCAAAATTTTAATACACAAAATTAGAAAATAATGTGAATCTTATTGGGTAATAATAGTTCAATAGAAGGGTGAAATAGGGCATTTCATCTTCATCCTTGATGGAATTGTATCACCAGATGCTTTGTTATCCGATTCAAGCTGTTTATTTTTTGTTCTTTTTAAAAATAAGTTATATTAAAAATTGTACCTTTAGTTGTTTATTTTGTTTTTTGTTGAACTTGATTCCACCTTTATTACATTATTGAGGACTATGAAAAAGGATTAAATCAGAAAAAATGAAGATGTATGGTTGGTTTATTTATGGTTAAACAATTACTCAACTTAAGTTTTCCTTATGTTTCAATTTTGTAATAAATTAAACCAAGTAGGTCATAAATTTCTTCTGAGATTTTAATTATATCTTTTCAAAAACATGAAATTTTGCAAATTATTAATACTCCTATCATTATTCAGCAGGCTTTCTGCCCAATACAATAATTCAGATTTTGTTATTGATTTTATAACAACGAAGGAAGGCTTGTCCCATAACTACGTTTCTTCTATCATTAGCGACGATTCAAATATTAAATGGATAGGTACAGAAAATGGCATTACCAAATACAATGGATATGATTTTGATTTTATAAAACCAGACAAAGAAAATAGTGAAATTTTAAATGAAAATATTGAAGTGCTTTTCAAGATAAGAGCAATAATATCTGGATTGGCACAAAAAGTGGCGGTATTTCTTACTTGAATCCCAAAAAAATAAAATCAAAAACTTAAATCATCTCATTGATATAGAAAATAAGGGAGATATAAGGGTGATATCTCTTTCAGAGGATGATAATGGGAATATATGGATTGGTACATCAGACAAAGGCGTTTTTGTAATAGATTACAAAAATGAAAAACTTTTGAAACAGTTTGCATCTTTGTCCCAGGTGTATTGCATCGTTAAAGATTTTCAAGGTAATATGTGGTTTGATCTCAACCGCAATCTAGCTAAATATAATATTGCTCAGAATAAAACAGAGATATATCAATTCAAGAATTACATCACGGACATCATATCTGATACGTTTAGACAAAAAATATGGATTTCTTCTGGCGGTAAAACCGATACGAAACTATATTCCTACAGCTACGAAACCAACAAGTTTGATACCATAGAAACAAACGTAGTATCAGAATTTACAAAAAAAATGCTGTTGGATAATCGTAACAGGCTTTGGATTGGAACTTGGGGCGATGGCGTATTCAGGAGTAATGATGATATTACAAAATTTGATAAAGTTAATTTACTTTCTGGCAGAATAGATAAAGAAATCTCTAGTTACAGTAATCTATTAAATATACACCAAGATAAAAATAACATTATTTGGCTTGCCACAGCCAACGGAGGCGTTGTCCGTATAGTGGAGGCAAACGGTTTTCAAAATGCAGATAAAATTATTAATGAACCAGAATGGAAGAGCAATTTGAACGTAACATCCATCTATAAAGATGAAAATTATATTTTTGTTGGAACCGTTTTCAAAGGCGTTTTTTATGGAAAAGATATTTCCAGTTTAAAGCAGCTTAAAGAAATTGGAAACGTAAGGATAAATTCGTTTTATGAGTTTGATGGAAAACTATATATTGGTACAAATGATGGATTTCACATTTTTGACCTGAACAATGAAAAAATCATTTTTTCATCCGATTTCCTGCAAAAAGTAACATCTTTTCTAATAATAGACTATAAAGATATTCTGATAGGCATGCAAGAGCAAGGATTAGTTATGGTTAGCTTAGATAGCCTTGAAAATCAATCCTCTTATAAAATATATGCTAAAGCGTCTAAGGATTATCAAAATATCAAAAACAATAGAATAACGGGAATCCTGCAAGATAAAAACAATAACATTTGGATAAGCACCTATAACGGCATTCATTTATTTGATAAAGATAAGGAAACTTTTTTACATCAATCGGATTTGATGAAAGAAAAGCTCTCAAGCATAATAATTAATTCAATTTCTATTCAGGGTGATGTAATTTGGGCAGCTACGCCAAGTGGGTTATTTGCCTTGAAGTTGGAGTATCAGAAATTGACCTTAGTAGATGCTGTAACCAAAGAAAATGGACTAAATAGTGATTTTATCTGTTCCGTCACTTTTGATAAAGATGCTTCCATTTGGTTCAGCACTTATACAGAAATTGTAAAATATAACAGTATTGATAAAACGATTACAAGTTATGCAGATATAAATGGAGTGAAAGTAATTTCTTTTAACAAAGGCAGTTTTTTTAATTATAAAAACCAAGAGATTTTTTTTGGTGGCATTGACAATATTATATTTTTCAATCCTAACACTTTGGGTAATATTCGTACTGTTCCTGAAATTATTTTCACCAATTTAAGAATAAACAATAAACGAATAGACTTTAATGAAGGAAGTAAAATACTGGATAACAACATAAATTACGCCAGTGAAATCAGATTGAGCCATAAAGAAAATTCCTTTTCCTTGGGATTTGTTGCCAATGATTTTTTTGGAAAACTGAATATCTATTATCGCTACCAGTTGGAAGGTCAAAATGATGCTTGGATAGATCTTCAAAATCGCAATGAAATTAATTTTGCTGGACTTGGTCCAGGTAATTATACCCTGCATGTTCAAACTTCCCGCGATAAACAAAACTGGAGCAAAATAAAATCTATCAAAATTACGCTACTACCATCCCCTGGAAAAGCCCTTTGGCTTTGTTTTTTTATTTCCTTCTCCTCTTTTCAATAGGAGCTTATCTAATGAGAATCAACCAAAGGGCTTTAAAACTTCAAAACAAACTTGAAATAGCTAAGATTGAGAAAGAAAAGGAAACAGAGATAGCAGAATCCAAACTAAATTTCTTCACTAATATATCTCATGAATTTAGAACCCCTCTGACGCTCATCATCAGTCCAATTAAAGAGCTTTTACAAAATGAAAAATTGCCTTCAGATGTTTTTGAAAAATTAACGCTAGTTGACAGAAATACAAATAGACTGTTGAACCTCGTAAATCAATTATTGGATTTCAGGAAGGCAGAGCATGGTTCGTTGAAATTAGATGCCTCTTACGGTAATTTTGTGAAATTCTCTAGTGAAGTTTTCTTGTATTTTAGAGAGACAGCCTATTCAAAAAATATTAATTACATATTTAATCCGACATTTCAAGAGATTAGATTTCCTTTCGATAGAGACAAAATGGAAATTGTGCTATGCAATCTCTTATCCAATTCCTTTAAATATACAAATTCAGGGGGTGATATTCAAATGGATATTGACAAGAATGAAGAATTTTGTATTATCAAAATAAAAGATACAGGAATAGGAATGGATGAAGAAGACCTGGAAAAAATATTTGATAAATTTTTCAAATAAATCG
>JAAUTG010000185.1 GCA_012031785.1 Saprospiraceae bacterium
TTAAACTGACCAGTCCGCCCAGTCATTTAGGATGGGTCAACCTGACAAAGAGGGGGTAAAGCCACCTAAGCGCTAACACGCGGTCATACGCAATACGGGTTTTGTGGTAACTTAGTGGGCAGTAAAAATAGCAGACGGCCCGGTAGGCCGATAAAGTAAGGTTTCAAACTCCCGCACGCTGCATACCGCCAACCGTTAGCGGGCATTGAAAAAAAGACCCTGCAATCCAATAATACCAACCAACATTTTAGCAATCTGAGAAAAAAGCGAAAATAAATTTGTGAAACCGAAATGTTGCGCATATATTTGCAACCGATTGATTTCATAAGTAAGCAAAAAGTTAAATGAGACGAGACGTATTTCAAGCAATTGCAGACCCAACAAGACGGGCGATTATTGTCTTAATTGCTTTACAGGCAATGACACCAAACGCCATTGCCGAACACTTCGACACGACACGGCAAGCGGTTTCAAAACATCTTCGCATTTTGACAGAGTGTGAGCTAGTGAAACAAGAACATCAAGGCAGAGAAATTTACTACTCACTTGAAGTAGAAAAATGAAAGAAATAGACAAATGGTTGGAACAATTCCGAAAAATTTGGGAAAGCCGATTCAACCAACTCGACAATTTATTATCAACAATTAAAAACAGAAAAAATGAACAGGTTACAATTTGACTTCCTTGTAGATAAGGATAACAACACGCTAACAATCAGGCGTGAATTTGCAGCGGAACGCCAACTCGTTTGGGACTGCTATACAAAACAGGAACTGCTTGACCAATGGTTTGCGCCCAAACCTTTTAGTACGAAAACCAAATCAATGGATTTTGGTAATGGTGGACATTGGCATTATGCAATGATTGACCAAGACGGAAATCATTATTGGGGTTATACTATCTATAACAATATCAAACCGATTGACAGCTACGAAACAGAAGACGCATTTTGTGATGAAAATGGCAAAATCAACAATGAACTTCCAACAGCTAAATGGGAAGTGACATTTACCGACAGATGGGAAAACGCTATTGTTCAGACTATTGTGCATTACGCATCGCTCACTGACCTTGAAACCGTTATTAATATGGGAATGCAAGAAGGAATGATGTCCACACTTGAAAAATTAGACGAACTTTTATTAACACTTAAAGGAATAGACCAATGAAAAAGAACAAAATTATTTTTTGGACAGCCACAATAATCATCGCACTTTGGGAAGCCGTTATGCCATTAAGCACTTGGATATTTGCACCTGAGTATATGACCTTTGGAACAAAGGCATTAGGCTATCCTGACTATTTTGCCTACGCTTTAGTCATCGCAAAAGTGCTTGGGGTTATGGCAATAACATATCCGAGAACACCGCAAGTATTAAAAGAATGGGCTTATGCAGGGCTTTCGTTTACGCTAATTTTTGCTTTCATAAGTCACGCCTGTGTAGATAAAAACATTGGGTATATGCTTATGCCTTTGGCATTTTTGGCGATTCTGGCGGTATCATATTTTTACAACAAAAAAATAATTTCGAACAACTAAAAAATTTAATATGATGAACAAGATAATTCCAAATCTATGGTTTGACGGCAACGCAAAAGAAGCCGCAGAATATTACCTGTCAGTATTTAAAGACGGTAAAATCTTAAAAAATAACCTATTATCCTAAGACTGAAGCCGAAGGACTGGCAGATTTTCAGAAAGAGTTTGCAGGTAAAGTGCTTACAGTTGAGTTTGAAATTTTAGGTATGCGGTTCATTGGCATCAACGCAGGACCGACATTCAAATTCACCGAAGCAATATCGCTAATGATTCCTTGCAAAGACCAATCTGAAATTGACTATTACTGGGACACATTAACCTCCAACGGTGGTCAAGAAAGTGTTTGTGGTTGGCTGAAAGACAAATTTGGTTTAAGTTGGCAAGTATGCCCAGAAAATTGGGACGAACTCAACAAAAAACCAGGTGCTTTCAAAAGAATGATGGGAATGAAAAAACTAATAATTGCTGACTTTTAATAACGACTGAAATATAATGGCACAACTTGATAATAAAGTTACGGACTATATTGTTAATTCAGCGGAATTTGCCCAGCCGATTTTAGAGCATTGGCGACAACTTATCCATAAGCATTGTCCAGAAGTGATAGAAGCAATAAAATGGGGTATTCCTCATTTTGATTACAAGGGTGATTTTATGTGTGTAATGGCTTCATACAAAGGTCATTGCTCATTTACATTCATTAAAGCAGAATTAATGAATGACCCACGCTTTAAAGAAAGTAAGACTTTAAAGCCCATTAAACGCTTTATGGGTAAAATCACAAAAATATCGGAATTGCCACCAGACAAAGAGTTCGTGTCATTCCTCAAAGAAGCAATGACATTGAATGAAAAAGGAATTAAAGTGATCGCTGAAAAATCGGACAAACCAAAAGTATACGAAACACCTGACTACTTTTTAGAAAGATTGGCAACAAATACAAAGGCTAAAGAGATTTTTGAAAGCAAATCCAATTCATTCCGAAAAGAATACATCGTTTGGATTTCTGACGCTAAAACAGATGCGACACGACAGAAACGAATGGACGAAGCAATGGAATGGATTGCAGAAGGGAAAAGCAGATTTTGGAAAAGTAAAAAGTAAAGAATGAAGACAAAAGCATTTATAGTGTTACTACTTTCGGTTCTTGCACTTCAAGGTTGCAACAATTCGGGCGATAAGGAAAAAATTCAACAGACTCAGAAAGCAGAGACTGAGTTAACTACTCAAAATCATACTAAAATGAAATTAACGCAGGCATTGTAACAGAAAAAATAGAAGAAACAAAAGACTTTTACACTCAAAATTTAGGATTTGGTGTAACGTTTGAGAATGAGTTTTATCTTCTGCTTCATACACCAAGCAAAGAAGCAGAAATCAGTTTTCTTCTGCCCAATCATCCCAGCCAACAGGCACTTTTTCAAAAGCCATTCACAGGTCAAGGAATGTATCTGACTATTGAAGTGGATGATGTTGATAGTGTTTACACCGAACTGAAAAGAAAGGTGTGGAAAATCAAAATTGACATTCGTGACGAACCCTGGGGCGACAGGCACTTTGCCATTCAAGACCCAAATGGGATAGGGATTGATATTGTAAAATATTCACCACAAGAATAGAAACAGAAAACAACGACCCACTAACAAATGTATATAAAAAATAGGCGAAATAGTAATAAAATCAAGGGTTTAAGCTCCTATCAAATTTTGTACTTAATCGAAAGTTCGGTACTTCGAAATCGCCTACTTTTCATATACTAAACGTTAGCAAAAATGCCAAGAAAGCATCCTACAGAAAAAAAAACTCACGAAATTACCAATATGGTAACTTTTTATTATCTTTGTCAGTAGATAGATAAAAATAATAATGAGAGTAATAGCAAAAAAGATACTTCGAGATTTTTGGGAAAAGCATACAGATTCAGAAGACCAGTTAAAAACTTGGTATAAAGAAGCAAGTAAAGCTAATTGGACAAGCCCGACTGACATTAAGAATGAGTTTCCGAAAGCGAGTATTTTAAAAGCAGGGAGAGTTGTGTTTAATATATGTGGGAATAAGTACAGACTGATTACACATATCAACTATTTACGACAATGGATTTTTATTAGATTCATTGGTACACATACGGATTATGATAAAATTGACGCAGAAAAAATTTGATAGTTATGAATATTAAAATGATTAAGACTGAAGAGGATTATCAACAAGCATTAAAAAAACTTGAGTTGGTTTTTGAAGCACCAATTGATTCTCCAGAAGGTGACGAAGCAGAAATACTAAGCATCTTAATTGAAAAATACGAAGATGAGCATTATCCGATTGGACCACCAGACCCGATTGAGGCTATTAAATTTCGTATGGAGCAGATGGATATGAAAAAAAGTGATTTGGCTGAAATCATTGGATATAAAAGTCGAGTTACAGAGATTTTCAGTAGAAAACGTAAATTGACACTGCAATGATACGTAAACTTCATGACAAGTTGAAAATTCCATATGAGACCTTAATTGCTGATTATTAATAATCGAGTAGGTAAAGGGGAATCACACCCCTAAACCTCTCTCAGAACCGTACGTGAACCTCTCGATTCATACGGCTCTTCATGACAAAGACATGTCAGGGCGCAAAACCATGTTGCCAATGCACAAACATATTCGGGTAGCTTTGAGCTATCCCTCTTAAATATTTGTAGGCTTTGTACCAATGGCGTCGCCTGAATTTACGATACTTGTTGCGTACCCATTTTACCAAACGCATATTAATGACACGAAATAATTTACGCATCTCGGATTTTCGGAACTTGGAATAGTAGTTTATCCATCCCCTGATTTGGGAGTTTATCAGTTCTGCAATTTTGCTTAATGAAAAATGTACCCAGCGATGAATTTTCCGTTTGAAAATCTCATCTGATATTCGGGCAATATTCTTTTGGCTGATTGCAGGTGTAAACCCCAATTTCAGTTTACCATGTATCATTGTGATACGTGGTTTGAATGTAAAACCCAGGAAATCGAATTTCTGATAATGCACCTTAAATGGTGGCTGCTTCTTTTGGTTTCGGCGACAATAGACTATTTTAGACTTCTCCCTGTTTAATTCCAGTTTGCAGTCTTTTAACCGCCTCTTTATCGCTTCCAGAAGTCGCAGTGCCTGTTTAATGTGGCTGCAATGCACCACAATATCATCGGCATACCGCTCAAATACAACATCAGGATAATGTTTCTCAATCCATTTATCAAACACAATGTCAAGGTAAATATTAGCCAATATTGGGCTGATTACACCTCCTTGTGGGGTGCCTTTTCCCTGATTTGGTTTGAGTGTTCCGTCTCGAAGCTGCACAGGTGCTTTAAGCCAACGTTCGCAATACAACAAGATGTGTTTCTTGTCAGTATAGTAACGTAAACCTTTCATCAACAACCCATGGTCGATATTATCGAAGAAGCCTTTCATATCCAAATCGATGACCCAACTGTACTTCATGCAGTTTATCCTGCATTGTTCTATGGCATCATGTGCCGATTTGTCCAGTCGGTATCCAAACGAATTTGGGCTGAACAGGCTGTCAATATCGTTTTCCAATTCAGTTGCTATGACCTGTTGTGCTACCCTGTCCGTTACGGTGGGTATTCCCAATGGTCTTTTCTTTCCGTTGGGCTTGGGTATAAACGATTGGCGTACCGGTTTAGGATAATAACTCCCGCTAGACATCCTGTTCCACAATGGGTACAGGTACTTTCGTTTGTTATTATCAACTTGGGCAATGGTTATTTTATCAACCCCTGCTTTTCCGCCATTGGCTCTCACTCGTTTGAAAGCCTCCATTACTTGCAACCTTGTAATCGGCTGCGTCTTTTGCTCTTCTACAAAAATCATCCTTAATGAAATTAAGTTGTTATACATATAAGAACCTGTCATGTGAAGCCCTTCGCTCGCAGGGTCGTTACTCCCACTCTCTTGGGTATTCCCGCTACTACGGCTTCATCTGCCCCAATACTGCACTTCGCTACTTTTGGCATTTCCTTACAGGTTCTCTGCCGTTTCGCTTGTCATTACAGTACTGGTTCTCCTGTTCCTTACCAGAGCCCATACAGAGTTCTTGCCACCTTAATGCCGCAGGGTGCATAACCAGTATTCAGGTTTCCGTTATGCTTGGTCTCTCAGGTCGCTCCCCCTTCGATTTTACCCCGGTAAAAGTTATTTTCGACACTTCGATAGTGGTTTATTTTCATTCAACTCCTCTGTAAATACCATACTCATGTTAATCGTACAACTGATTACATTTGCTTTAACCATATCGTTCAGCACCCTTGCTCTTTACAAAAGCACCATATGGCGGTTTGACAAATTTGCCTGAACACCTTTGCCGATAGTTCAACCTTAACGCTTTCTCTTTTGTGAGTCCTCTGATTTTAACTATATCAACATAGTATCAGCTCGTTTCGGATAGTTCGTTAAGCCCATCATCTCTGATAAAGTTATGTTACCAATTCAAAGAACTTTTATATATTTACTTTGTACCCTGTGGTAACGCAGGACACACCGCCTGCGCATAACAGCGCGTATAAGCAAAACGGGTATTTTACCAAACCCATAAAGTGGTAAAACAGGCAAACGGTTGTGCATGCCGAGCAGGCAGGTTTCCAAAATCCCGTTCTACTCATACACGCAATCCGTTACCGCCAATGCAAAAAAACGAACATTACGCATAGATTTAGGCAATTTTTATACAGAGTTGATTTTTAATGTAAAGATTTTGCTGATTTATATACATAACAATCTATCTTTGCATAGAATTTTAAATAATCTTTACAAATGATAACTTGGGGATTAACTGAACTACCATTAAACGTTGACTTAGAATCTAAAAAGGTATTAAAAGCTTTACCTTCAGCACATGCTGCATTGGCTGAGTTAAAAGGAATTGCTTCAACAATTCCAAATCAAAATATTCTGATTAATACCCTTGGATTGCAAGAAGCAAAAGATAGTTCTGCGATTGAAAATATAATTACGACTCATGATGATTTATATAAATCAGAATTGAATCTTGACGCATTTAAATCGCTTCAAGCAAAAGAGGTTCAGAACTATATTTCTGCCTTGAAAAATGGATTTGAACTAATCTCAAAGACTGGACTACTGACAAATAATAGTATTCTCAAAATTCAAGAAGTATTAGAGGATAATAAAGCTGGATTCAGGAAATTACCAGGAACTGCCTTAAAAAATGCAGCTACAGGAAAAACTATTTACACGCCACCTCAAGATTATGCAGAAATAATGGGCTTAATGGCTAATTTAGAGCGATACATCAATGATTCAAAAATGCAAGATTGTGACCCATTGATTAAGATGGCAATTATACATTTTCAATTTGAGAGTATTCACCCATTCTATGATGGAAATGGTAGGACTGGCAGGATAATAAATATACTATACTTGATTCTGGAAAAGCTTCAATCTTTGCCGATTCTATATTTGAGTAATTATATAATCAAACACAAACCTGATTATTATCGACTTTTACAAAAGGTTCGGGATGAAAATTTATGGGAGGAGTGGTTGTTGTTTATGATAAATGGTGTCGAGCAAACAGCAAAAGAAACGATTGAATTAATTATTAAAATTAAAGAGCTAATGCTTGATTATAAGCACAGACTCCGAGATAATTACAAATTTTACAGTCAAGATTTGTTGAATAACTTATTCAAACATCCCTATACAAAGATTGAGTTTGTCGTAAATGACTTGGGTGTATCAAGATTAACAGCGGCAAATTATTTAAATAAATTGGCAGAGGATAAAATGTTGAGAAAAGATAAGTTAGGGACTGGAAATTATTACATTAACGAGGAATTATTTAATTTATTGACAAAGAGATAAAAATGCACAGGCGGTAACACATGGTATAGTGCATGCGGGTTTCAGTGGGTTTTCGATGGTTTGTGGCTCGTAAAAAAGTCGGTTGTAACTTGATAATTTATCACCTCGTAATCCCGTACGACACCATACCATCAACCGTTAGGTGGCATAAAAAAAACATCCTGCAACACATTAACATTCTGATTGATTAAGTATCTTTGTAAGAAAAATTATAATGACTGAATTCGCAGAAAAATATATAAACCCATTTACCGATTACGGATTTAAAAAACTATTCGGGGAAGAGCCAAACAAGGATTTGTTATTGGATTTTCTGAACGAATTGCTAAAAGAAGAGCAAGGACAAATAACAGACCTGACATATTTAAAAACAGAACAATTAGGAGCATCAGATATTGACAGAAAAGCCATATTTGATTTGTATTGCGAAAATGAGAAAGGAGAAAAATTCATTGTTGAACTTCAAAAATCAAAACAAAATTTCTTTAAAGACAGAACTGTTTATTATTCGACTTTCCCGATTCGGGAACAAGCCAGACGTGCGGATTGGGATTATGAACTCAAAGCGGTTTATACCATCGCGATACTTGATTTTGTATTCGATACGGACAAAAACGAGCCTGAGAAATTCCGATATGACGTTAAACTCACGGATATTGAGACAAAAAAGGTATTTTACGACAAATTGACTTTTATTTATTTGGAGATGCCTAAGTTTAACAAGACTGTTGATGAATTAGAAACTCGATTTGATAAATGGCTGTTCGTATTGAGAAATTTAAACAGGCTTGATAGGGTTCCCGATAAATTGAAAGAGCAGATTTTTGAGAAACTTTTTGAGACAGCTGAGATTGCAAAATTCACTCCTGACCAAGTGCGTTCATATGAGGATAGTTTAAAATATTATCGTGATTTGAAAAATTCATTGGATACAGCGAGAGACGAGGGAATATTAGAAGGAATTGAAAAAGGAATTGAAAAAGGAATTGAAAAAGTTGCGAAAAATGCCTTAAAAATAGGCAAAACAATATCGGAAATAATCGAACTTACAGGATTAACAAAAGACCAGATTGAAAAGCTGAAATAATTACGCCACCTAACACATGGTATAGTGCATGCGGGTTTCAGGGGTACGCGAGCGTTTGTGGCTCGTAAAAAAGGTCGGTGTAAACTGATAGGAAATCGCCTCGTAATCCCGCACGACACCATACCATCAACCGTTATGCGCAAGCTTGTGCCCTGAACAGAGCTACGGGTATATCAAATAGTAGCGATGATGCTGTAAATAAGATGGAGGTTGTATGGCCCTCCGCTGGCAATGTACAGGCAGGCCAGCAAACCGCCCCACGGTGCTGACTGGGTGACCATGAGGTATTGAACGGTTGGGGAAAAGTCCGGTTGGACGGATTAGGTAGGTATAGGAAAGATGAACGAAAGTGAACCTTCGATGAAGTGCCGTGAAAACGAACATTCTGTCAAAACTCATTGGTTGCTTGTGCCGGGGGATAAACGCAGTGGTTACCTGTTTACTGACTGCGTGGCAGACGTCATACAGGAGGCATGAGTCCTATACAGGCTTATTTATGGAACAGGGGAAGTCTTACATGGATGCAAAGGGAAATGCACAAATAGGGTAAACACTTAATAAGGCAAAATACCGATGACTTGTAAGATGGCGGACTACTTCGTAGTAGTGATGAAGCTCCTGTAATGGGAGTGGAGCGAAGGGGGTAGCAGCTTAGTATTTTTGTTAAATTAGCAACCATGAAAATGGGAGGACTTAACTAATAAGAATATTAACTGAGGAGCCGTATGATGGGAGACTATCACGTACGGTTCTGTGAGAGGTTTAGGGGTGAAATTCCCCTTTACCTACTCGGCGAAAAAAAAACCAACGACATCGGTAATTTTGCTGCAAAAAGACAAGAAAAATGAACAGCCAACGCTCAAAACAACACATCCCGCAAAAACACGCAAACCAAATGCCCAAATCATTTTTTGCGGGAAGAGTTGTTTTCTTGCCAACGCACCCATGGATAATTGTATATTTGTAGATAATAATTAACATTTAAACAGATTTTTGATTAATGGAAACCGCTTGCGTTCGCGAACACAAATGAAAATAATTTATGAGTGAGCAACCCGTTTTACGGTTCGTGAACACAATTGAAAATAA
>JAAUTG010000186.1 GCA_012031785.1 Saprospiraceae bacterium
TCACCAATGATAAGTAGATGGTTGATGACAAAGGCTAGAAAATTATCCTTTATGATTACTAAAAATCCTACAATAGCAAGCACAATGATAAAGATTGGAATTTCGGTTTGTGTAAAAATTAACGCATTATCCTCATAGCCTAACGCATTCCAAATATTAGCAGAAAAATTATCTCGAAAATCCCGAAACATTGTAAGCATCGAATATACCAAAACTAGTAACACCAAACCTGGTGCAAAAGTAGTTAAGAACTTAATCCTCGCAGCTCCGTTCATTGGTGCGCGTTTAGTGCGTAGCTGAATATCTTTTTCGCTCGGCGGAGGTAATTGCTGCAACATCCACACAAATAAAAATAAAGGTATCATAAATAATGCTCCTGTCACGACAGGCATCCAAAATTCAGAAATACCAAATTCTAGCATTGTCCATTTCCCCACAGACTTAACGATTCCAGTAGAAAAAATTTGTGTAATAGACAAACCAACTGCCATTAACTCGGTGGTTTGTCGTCCTTCCAAATAACTAAACACCAAACCAAACACCATACCAAGTGGTAAACCGTTCAAAAAAACAAAAAAAAGATTATATGGAGAAGGTACGACTGCAAATCCCAATAAAGCCAACCCCGAAAAAATAATTAATCCCAAAATCCCGATAGCTCTTTTGGTCGGTGTTATTTCAGAAACCACTTTAATGCCTATAAATTTGGATAAGGTGTAACCAATAACTTGAGCACTGACCACCCAAATTTTATAATCAATTCCCCACCAAGTTAATCCTTCAAAAGTGCCTACGGTAAGCGGCTTTCGAAAGGCATACATACAAGTGTAGGTCAACAAAGCAGCAATAAAGCCAAACAAAGGCAAAAAGTAAGAATTTTCTAGTAAGGAATCAACGGGACGATTTTTTTTCATGGTGTTGTTGCTTGATGATTTCTTATAATTAAAATATACAGAATTTTTAAAATTTATTTATTTGATTTTTAGAAAGTTAGCTTAATATTTGGCTGGTTTTATTGGACTGTGAGCAACCTGAAAAGGGTTACAATGATTTAACATAGCTGCAAATTTAATATTTTTTAAATTCTTTAGTTTTTATTTATGCAAAGGTTCCTTCTAAAAAAGGAACTTTCTTTATGGGGACGCTTGTTAAAGCCTAACAAATTCACAAATAGACACAATGGGAAAATTTAAAATTAAGCCAAAAGAACTGATACAGCTAGGATTTCCCCAAAATCCAGCTATTAGCTTAACCATCAACATCCTAGAAAAACATTTCAAGTACGATACGGAAGAAACAGTAATCCCTATTTTAACTCAACTGCTGGCAACCCCAAACAACTATTATGACCACGAAATATGGGGAAAAGTGGCAGAGCGCATCCAACCACGTCCGCCAGCAGATAAAGAAGTGCATCAATTAATGAATAAAGGAGTGGATTTCAATGTGTTCGGCGCAGAACATATCGAGAATGGTGCTTGGACACAAATGAAAATTGCTTCTAAATTACCGATTGCAGTAGCAGGTGCTTTGATGCCTGACGCTCACACTGGCTACGGATTGCCGATTGGTGGAGTATTAGCCACAAAAAATGTAGTAATTCCTTACGGCGCGGGTGTAGATATTGGATGTAGAATGTGCTTATCGGTGTTGTCCATTCCAGCCCATGAATTTAGCCATCATGCACATTCATTTGAAAAAGTGCTTTTAGAAAATACTGTATTTGGAACAGGTGGAGAGTGGAGTAAAAACCGAGCGCATGAATTAATAGAACGTCCATTATTCCAAACACTCCAAGTGTTGCGCGGCTTGGAAAGAAAAGCCTTAAAGCAGCTAGGAACTTCTGGATCAGGCAACCATTTTGCCGAATTTGGAAAATTGTTGCTACCCGCAGACGATAAGGATTTGGGCTTAAAAGCAGGAGATTACATCGCTATTCTAACTCATTCTGGTTCAAGAGGTTTGGGTGCTACGATTGCAAAATATTACACAAATTTGGCAATGAAAAAAGGCATTTACCAAAGGAAGCCCAATATTTAGCATGGCTGTCGCTAGAAGAGCAGGAAGGAATAGAATACTGGGAAGCGATGAACTTGGCAGGAGATTATGCTGCTGCCTGTCATCACTTAATTCATCAACGAATTGCTCAATCTTTAGGGGTGAATATTTTGGCGAGGGTCGAGAACCATCATAACTTTGTGTGGAAAGAAATTTTTGAAGGGCAGGAGGTGATTGTTCATCGAAAGGGTGCTACGCCAGCCAAGTTAGGTGAAATGGGAATTATTCCCGGCAGCATGACTGCGCCTGGTTTCGTGGTACGTGGAAAAGGTATGGCTGCATCTTTGCAGTCGGCAGCACATGGAGCAGGTCGGCAAATGAGTAGAAGTAAAGCTAAACAAAGTACCACCTACCATGCTTTAAAGGATATACTGAACAAACATGAGGTGACACTACTTGGAGGCGATTTGGATGAAGCTCCACATGCTTATAAGGACATCCATTTAGTGATGCAAGCACAACGCGAATTAGTAGAAACAGTTGCTACTTTTTACCCTAAAATTGTGAGAATGGCAGGTGAAAAAGGAGAGGATTAATCTTGTATTCAGTGACAAGATAATTTTTAGAAAATTAAGTACAGGTGTGAAAAATGCGTATTGTCTGTATGTTTATAGGGCAAAAAAAGATAGCGTTTTGGAACTCTTCCCTTGATTAACTTGTTCTACATCTCTAAGTAAAAATAAACTAAGACCAATTGCAATGGCGAGTACAAAGCCTAAGAAAAATATAGAAATTGTAAATCGAAAAGCCTCTTTTTCGTACTTTTTTGAGGAGACTTACGAAGCTGGGGTTATCCTATTAGGAACAGAAATAAAGTCTTTGCGTGCTGGTAATGCCAATTTGACGGATGCTTACTGCTACTTTGAAAAAGGAGAACTTTACATCAAAAACATGTACATCAAAGAGTACGAGTTTGGAAATATTTTCAATCACGAGGCGCGTCGGGATAGAAAACTACTGCTCAAACACCGAGAACTTAAAAAGATGGAAAAAAAAGTGAAAGAGCGTGGTTACACCATTATTCCTTATCGTCTTTACTTTGGTACGCGTGGCTTTGTAAAACTAGAAATTGCGTTGGCTTCTGGTAAAAAGACTGCAGACAAACGCGACTCCATCCGTGAAAAAGATTCTAAACGAGAGATGGATAGAACTTTAAAAAGTATCAAGTTCTAAATTGATAGTAAATTGGAAATGGCTCGTAGCCACTTCCAATTTGCTCAAACGCGAGCAATCCCTAAATGCAAAATTCTACTGCCAGTTTGCGATACAGGATGTACACTTTTCCCAATTACAATACCATGTTGAGGTGCAAAATATTCTTTAATAGTATCGCCAAAAACGTTTCTCATAATCGCAATCCGTTCTCCTTCCTGTACAAAATCCGTTACATTAGGTAGCACTTGTAGGATGCCACCTTTGTCCGTGTGAATCCAAAATGATTTTTCGCAAACCACAGGCGGCGCGCTATTATTTTCATACTCACCATCTACCATTCCCAAGTGAATGAGCGTGTTATGAATGCCTGATAAACCAGAACGAATCACACTGCGCTGAAATTTGTTGGGGTCACCTACCTCCAAAGTAATTGCCTTTCCACCGTTGGATTGTACTACTCCTCGAACAGTTTGGTCTTTGGCTGGGCTATTGAGGATAATCTGTGCATTTTGAAGTTGTGCTAGTGCATAAGTTTCAGGGTCTTCAATATTAGCTCGAATATAATAGGAGTTGACGCGCCCAAAACTGGCAGTGTGCATGTCCAAAAGGTAATCAAACTGACTTACAATACGATCCGTTAAGCGATGCGCATACACCTCGCTCATGTTTCCATCTGGTTTGCCAGGCATGATTCTGTTGAGGTCTATCCCATCGTTGAAGCGTCGTTCCATAGACAAATAGCCCGGCACATTCATCACTGGCACACCTATGATGATGCCATTGAGGAGTTCAATTTCTTCTTCTAACTCTTTGAATAACCGCTGTACGACGGGAATACCGTTCAATTCATTGCCATGTGTAGCCGCAGTAATACCAAGTATGCTGCCAGGATTTTTTCCTCTTGCTACCATCACAGGTACAAAAATAGGCATTCCCATTCCATCTGCCACTAATCTCACGAAGTATTTAGAAATTTGCCCTTCAGGGCATTGCATAATATCTAAATATTTTATCACAGGAACGTCTAAGTAAGTGTCAACAATCATTAATATGTAAATTTATTGATTTCTGGATAGTCCGTGTTTAGTTATTTGGTGGTTGGATGATGATAACTTTCATCGTATGAACGAGTAATGGATTTTAAACGCTTGTTATTTAGGGGTTTAAGTTCATAGATGCTCAGTTAAGCTCTAAAACCCAAAACCTCAAAGTAAAATTTCATCAATAAGTGCTTGGTCATCATCCAAAGACCTAAATAACCTCATTTTAAATTTGTTCTTACTATTGAATAATGTATTTGCCATTTGATCTATGGCAATCATGGACAAAACAGTTTGGATGTAAGCATCTATTAAGTCGTCCACGCCAATACCCATTTTGTTAAAGTCGCGCCGATCCATCATTAATAAACGATTAGCATCTGAACCCCAAGAGCCGTCCTCATTTTTGATGGATAAATTTGTACCCAAAATATCCCATGACCTTGCGCCTGCCTCCAGCGTATCTTGCAATGGTTTTTCTGCGCGCCTTGCGTAAATTGCCAACGGTAAAATACCTTCGTCCGTAGCACTTACCATCATTCGAATATCAGCTACGTAGGCATTGCCCTTGCTGCTGGGCATTGTACCAACATGATATAATTTGCCTTTACTGCCTGTCGAACTCCAGTTATAATTACCTATTAAACTTTGCACGATGAATCTTTCGTAGTGAAACTCCTGATTCATAAAATTTTCTAGTTCTTGCTCGTTCACAATCGTGTAAACACCCTGACCTGCATTGCTGTAAGGAATTTTAACGACCGCATGACCTCCAAATTTTTTTACCCAAATTGGAATTTCTGCTTTACTCACATCCCAAATGGTTTCTGGCGTAATAATCTCAAGTCCAGTGGTGCTTAGCTCGGCATTAAAAATATCGTATGCTTTGGAAGCTACCATTTATTGCGTCCACCCGCTAAACAAGCCGCTATAGGATTGAGAATCACCGTCTTAGTGTGTATAGGAATACGATTCCAAGGTCGCTGCGTGATATAGCGAAAAGCAGCTCGTATTGGAATCCAATTTTTAGTTTCGTCCAAGATATACATTACACCGTCCTTAAATTCAACCGCTGGTGAGGTTTCATCTTGATAGTAGGACACATAATGAACGCGCTCTTTGAAGGAATCTGCCATTGCGTGTGCGTAGCCAGAAGTTTCCATTTCGTTTTTATCGTAAATCACTGCCAACTCACCAGAAATAGCACGCCTTCTGTTGAATACTGGTTGAATGGTACGCTCCATCAACAAGCGATATCCGCCTTGCTCCTGATAGTCCTGCTGTAAAGGCATAGATTTTTGACCGGAAGGGCAAGAGTTATTTTCAATAATTACCATTTGCCGATTACCGCCTTCATCAGTGACGTGCATTAAATCAGCACCTGCCCAAATAAAATGCTTAGGTTGGTAGGTTAGTAATTTGCGCAATGTATCTGGTTTCACTAGCGGATGCAAATGGCAATATCGCTTGATGATTCTTTCTTGTTCAAGACTCAAGAAGTAACTTACCATAGGGTGAATCGTAGCGTTCAGCGCTTTAGGATACCAATGATGCTCTGGTTCAAAAGTTCCTGGTCTAATAATAGTAGCCGTCTTTTGCATGATTTTAGTTTGGTTAGCAAACACTCGCTCAAACTTAGTAAAAACAATCTTAACCATCCGAAGAATCCAAGAGATTTAATAGAAAAGTAACTTTATCAAACCAATCACTGCCTCTGGTATCGTGGATTAAGCAGGTTGATACCTTCTTGAATTAATAGATTTATAGAATTACATTTGATAATCAGTGCTTTAAATGATTTTTTGTATTATGTAGTTAGTTTTTAGTACATTTCATATTACATCGTTTTTATGAGTAGAATGAATATAGAAAGCGGGAAAAGCATTTAGTCTTAAACACCTAAAGAGCAATAGCTAATGGCGAACCACTTATCCAGTCTTATGCCCCTTCTTCGATGGCTTTTTTCAAGAAATCGCCTAACGGTTGCGCTGCTTGATAATATTCTACCACCAATTCTAATAAGTTGGGTTGTAAAATTGTGTCTGGTTCAAAAGTGTGGAAATAGTAAAAGGCTTTGTTATAAATCAAAGGCTGTTGAATAGCGGCTTCTGCCAATTCCTTAGGTAAGCGTTTAGCGCGTTCTCCATGAATCGTTCCACCAAATTTTGAGACAAAATCAGGGGCTTGTATCAATTCTGTAAATATTTCGGCATGAGCAGCAATCGCCTCTCGGATGTTTTTAAGTTGCTTAGTATCAGGCTGATAAACACCACTATAAATACTTAAGCCTTCATCGCTCAATTCCAAATAAAGCCCCACGCCCGCAGATGATTCTTTGCGACCATATTTACTCAAAACCGCCGAGGCGTGCGACTTGTAAGGCGTTTTATCATTGCTGAAGCGCGTATCTCGGTAAATTCTAAAAATGGATTCTTTTGTAGTAGTGTGAAACGTAGCGTCTATGAGATGCAAGCGATCAATAGCATGGGCTATAAATTGCTCAAGGGGTAATTTTACTGCTTTTTCATAGCGCGGTTTATTTGCTTGAAACCACTCGCGGTCATTGTTTAGGCGCAAATCAGCAAAAAAATTTAAAAAATCACGGGTGAAATAACTCATAAATTGTATGAAGATTAGTGGAACGTTAATACAACGAATAAACGAAAAGGGTTGTAAGAAATTTTATTCCTCTGGTCATCTTTCTACTTTTAGAAGCAGCAATAATATAGTAAAATAAAATATCAATTTAATTTTCACGCCTCCAGCAGGTGTAACTCTTAAATTGACACTTCCAAAACAGGAGT
The DNA here is from genome assembly GCA_012031785.1 of Saprospiraceae bacterium. GTDB lineage: Bacteria > Bacteroidota > Bacteroidia > Chitinophagales > Saprospiraceae > JAAUTG01. The sequence goes on from JAAUTG010000186.1 coordinate 7,058, forward strand.
TTTACAGATACTGGTAGTTTTTCAATTATTAGTGTCACTTAATTATAAAATTGCGTAACATCAGTTCGTGATTTGAAAACACGAGTAGCAACAAGATTTTTAAAAGTGAATGGTATATCAATGACTACACAACACTTGTAAAAATGAACGGTTCAATATCAATCTAGTAATGGGTACTTTGCTATCTTGAGAACTTTTTGTTAATTTGCATTCATGTTTTGTGACGCGCAAGCAAATGTGTACTTAAGTGTTACTTAGCGATAGGAGTAACTGTTTTTTGTGATCACAATTTAATCTAATGTCCTACAAGATTAATATTCCTTTTGATGGGTTTAAGTTGCAATTATTCTCAGGAGAAACGCTCGTCACTCCGCTTAATGACTTGAATGTCATTCGCTTGAACGAACCTATTCATCAACTGGCGGGGAAATATGCTGAAAAATACCAAGAAGAGGTGCTCAATCAGGGAGAATTTGCTTCGGATTTTTTGCATCTGAAAGATACGCCTTTTAAACCAGCTAAAGTGACCATCAAGTTTCCTGCGGATAGGGAGCGGTTGCGCTATCCTGATTTGGAATTGGTATTCGACTATTTTTATCAAACGCTGGAGAAAGGATATTGGGCAGTTGTGCCAGCATTAGCTTTACAGGCTTTTGCAGATAGTTTAGAATCGCTGTTAGAACAACTTCAAGAGACAATTCAGCTTTATTTTTTGCAAAGGAAAAAAATTGAGTAACGTACAGGATATTGTTTCGGCAATTTGGTATCGCCACATCAGTTGGGAGCGCGAAGAGGTGTTGTATAGTTTTCCTACACCTGACGAAGTAAGTTATTATATTACTACTACTCAAAACCCTTGGCTACCTCGTTTAGCACAACAAATTTTGGTCAAAAAACCTGTCCTGTATGGGCGTGCAAAGGAGTTAGAACAACTTGTACAAGCATTTCAAAATCCATTTCAGAAAAATATTCTTTTGGTGGGAGAGAATGGGGTGGGGAAGAGTGTATTAATTTATGAAGCTGTGCGCGTGCTACAAGAACAAAACTTGTTACCAGAAATTTGGGAAACTACTGCAGCACGCCTCATCAAAGAGTTAATTCAAAAAACAGGTTGGCAGGACAACATCGTGTTTTTGTGCAATGAGTTGGTGCAAAAGAAGGCTATTCTTTATGTGCGTAATTTAATGGAATTGTTTGAGGTTGGGCAATATGAAGGGAATGAAGTGAGCCTTGGATTGTACTTGAGAAGTGTTTTGAGTCAAGGAGAGATTGCGCTGGTGGCAGAATGCACAGAAGACGAGTTGGCGCAAATTGAATTGAAAAACAGCAATTACACCACGCTCTTTCAAATTATCCGCCTCAATCCACCTACTGATGAATTGCAGATGATTATTCTGCAAAAATCAAAAGATTTGGCAAACAATAAGCAAATTAGTATTTCAGAGGATGCCATCAAAGAGATTATTCGCCTAAACAAGCGATACACCCCTTATTCAGGTTTCCCCGGTAAACCTATTCGCTTTTTAGAAAATATTATTTCGGACGCGCCAAAAAACACAGCCATTTTAAAATCTTCTATCGTTCGACGTTTTTGTGAAGAAACAGGTATGCCACTCGCTATGGTGGATGAGACGATTCCAATGGATGTAGCGAAGGTAAAAGCCTTTTTTAATATCAACATTTTTGGGCAACCGCAAGCGGTGGAAGGCGTGGTAGATATATTGGCTTCCGTTAAAGCAGCACTGATGCGTAAAGAAAAACCTATCGCCTCATTCTTATTTGTAGGACCAACAGGAGTAGGGAAAACAGAGTTGGCGAAAGTGTTAGCAGAGTTCATGTTTGGCAATCGAGAGCGCATGGTTCGGTTTGATATGAGCGAATATGCTGACGATTACAGCGTGGCGCGCCTCATTGGTACGTCTGTTGGTAGCGATGGCGTGCTGACTTCTGCTATTCGGCGCGAGCCTTTCTGCGTCTTACTTTTTGATGAAATTGAAAAAGCATCTTCAAAATTTTTCGATTTGCTCCTTCCAATACTGGGTGAAGGACGCTTGAGCGACAGCAACGGAAAAACTGTCAATTTTTGTGCTACCATTATTATTATGACTTCTAATATTGGCGTTGGAAGCAGCAGCGTAATTGGCTTAGGAGAAGCATCTCATCAATCAAAATCAGCGCAGTATCTTACCGCCGTGCAGCAGTATTTTCGTCCAGAATTATTCAATCGCTTTGATGAGGTCATTCCATTTGAAGCGCTATCCAAAGAAGTGGTGCGAAGTGTGGTCAACCGCGAAATAGAGCAGTTGAAACGGCGAGAAGGTGTAGCTACTCGTAGTATGCACTTGGAAATTACGCCAGCCGTATTAGACTATTTGGCGGAAAAAGGCTATAGTATCAAGTACGGAGCTAGACATTTGCAGCGCGCCATTCGAGAGGAATTAAGTATTCCACTTGCTACCAAACTTAATTTGGAAGATTACGATGATCGTTTGGAAGT
>JAAUTG010000187.1 GCA_012031785.1 Saprospiraceae bacterium
GATGGGACTGTGTAATACTTTCAATGCTTCGCGGGTCGAGTATTTGCTCACACACCAGCAGGGATTCAATATCCGTATTCAATACACGATTTATTTTTGTGACGATGTTTTTTCGAGCCTTTGCAATCAGCGCATCCCAGTCCTGGTTTTTGTTACAAGGCACATTAATCATGGTAAACCAATTTTCGCAACCTTCTGGCGCGTCGGGCGCATGGTATTTGCTAGTGATGTTGATGTAAATAGTAGGGTCATCGTCTATTGTGCCAGCATCAAGGGCGTTAAATTCTTTTTTATAATCTTGACTGAATAAGATGTTGTGCAGGTCTAGTTGTGGAAAACGTTGTCGAATGCCCCAATAAAAAATCAAAGCAGAAGTAGATTTTGGTTGGCGCAAAATGCGATGCGGATGTACTTGATTGGGTAACAATTGTTTGTACGCATGAAAAATATCCATATTACAAACCACACGGTCAAAAGCATGGCGATTCCCTACCACTTTTAAGGCAATAGCGCGCTGCTGTTGAATCTCTATTTCCTCCACTTTTTGCCCAAAATGAAAGCGGACGCCAAGTTCTACCGCCAACTCATACAAACTGTTGGTGATGCTGTACATTCCACCTTTAGGAAAATAAGCCCCAAAACCATATTCAAAATGAGGAATAATTGTTAACAAGCCAGGAGCTTTATAGGGATTAGAGCCATTATAAGTGGCATAGCGATTGAAAAGTTGCACCAATTTTTCGTGGTTGAGCAAGCGTTTGTTGGTGGCATACATAGAACGAAACAAGTCCAAACTAGGAATCCGAAAAATAGCTTTCAACACTGACGCACTCCACCAAGTATCAAAACGATGCAGCGACTTTTCTAAGAAAATACGCCCTGTCAGATGATACTTCCGCTCGCTGTCTGCCAGTGTATTCAACACATTTTCAGCGGGCACTTGCAACTTCTCGGCAACCTCATTGGCGAACTTTTTACCTTCCGCAAAGGCATGAATTTTCGTGCCATCTTCCCAAAAGTAGTGACATAGCACTTCCAAACGCTCGTACTCAAAGCGTCCTTTTATAGGCTTTCCCGCCACCTTAAAAAGCTCTTCCACATACTGTGGCATGGTGAATAAAGAAGGTCCAGCATCAAATCGGAAACCCTCCAAATCAAACGTAGATAGCTTTCCGCCTGGGTAAGTATTGGCTTCAAAAACCACTACTTCGTGTCCTCGACTCGCCATTCTAATCGCCGTAGCAATACCTGCAATGCCTGCTCCAATGATTCCTACTTTCAAGTTTCCTTATTTTTGATTCATTTTCACTACCTAACGTAAATTCCTTTTCTTAACTATTGATGTGAAAATAAGTTTACAAGGTAGGAAAAGTGATAGTATTTTTACAAAATGCGCTCCTTGACTTTTAGGCTCAAATTACGTTGGTTGTAAAAAAGATAGTAAGGTTAAAAGAAAGATTGGGGTTGCCCTTGTTTTTGGAGAAGCGCCTTCTATTCATCACTTTTTCAAGTTTAAAATTATGCTGTTGATGATTACAACAAAATTATTGCTTTATCTTCAACAACACAGCTTTAGTTTGTGCTTCAGCGCTAGGCAAATTCATTTTCTTGTCCCCTCGATACCAGTCTTGCCATTTGCCTTTAGCGGCGAGTTGTTGCCCTTTTTTGATGGTCGTGAAAGCGAGTAGTGCTTGTTCTAGTTCTTGCTTGGCGGTTGCCCAGTCGTTTTTATCGGCAGCTTGCTTAGCTTGAATACAATGCGCTAACCATTGTCCAACGCCAGAAAGGATATGGATTTGTGCCAAAAGATTGGTTTCAAAAAATGCTTTGGAGGTGTCTTTCAAATCAGCGAGTGCCGTTTCAGCTAACTCTTCTGCTTGGTTTAAATGCACCAACTGTCTTTTTACTTGCGGCAGGATGGTATCTAAAGGTAAATTACTGGCAGGATTCATATCAGAGAGGCTTCTGTAAAAAGCATCCGAGCGGTTATTCCAACTGGAGGATGCTTTTTGGTAGGCGTTTGGGTCATCCAGTTGCCGTTCTAAATCTTTGAGAATAGCTGAGGCACGCATACGCTGCTGACCATCTAGGTAGCCAGGTACTTGTCGCTCCCCCACTAATTCGTAACTATCAAAAAACTGCTGATAAGCAGCAACAGCCGTTTCGGCTGCTAAAGGAAACCGTCGAGTGCACCAATTTTCCAAATATTGTTTGGCATCAAAATTGTCTAGTGTCCAAAGCATTGCCGAAGATGATTCTAGTGCCAAAGGAAATTCTCTGATGTTGGATACATTCATAATGGCATATTCGTTTGCACCAGTGGTTTTGGCTTTTTTGAACATTTCATGCGTTTTGCTGGGCGGAACACCTTGCGCTAAATGTGGACCAGAACCCCAAAGTTGGTGATGAAAATAAACCCCATACTTCCAACCTTCCTTTCGCTCAATGTCATAAAAGTCTTGCTGCCACACCCAACCAGGACTGTTGTCTGCAAAATAACCATCACATTATCAGGAATGGTCAAATCACCACTTTGATGGAAAGCTGCCCCTTCTGCCCAAAGGGTAGTGGTCATTAAAGGATTAGGATTACCCGTAATTTCTTGGATAAGCTGTTTTTGTAGCTGCATCGCGTCAGAAATTATTTTTCCTCGTTCGGCATCCGATTGAGGCACACCTGCGTCTGCCATCCACATAGGTCGGTCGGCAATACCACGCAGACCAATTTGCCAAACCACATCGGAATATTTTGACCATCTTTGGATGTAATCCCTCCAAGTTTGTTCTAATTTTTCGGGTTCACTATAAAAACTAAATAGCGGCGATTCCCCTTTTTCTTTCCAATAATTTTGATACCCAAAAGCACTTACGCCCACAGGCTCGACATGGTGCATAGAAACATACAATCCTCGTTTGGAGGATGCTTCCACCAAATATGCTTCTGCTGGATTGCGAATATCCACAAAGCTAGCAGGAATAATCAAATTGTAACGCAGGCGAACAGCAGCTTCTGCCACGCGCTCAATTACTTCAGGCGCTACGACTTGTCCATAATAGGGATAATCAATGGTGCGCTTGCCACCACCCTCTTTCCATTCAGTGAGCAAGTCTTCATCATTGATGAACCAGCCTCTAAACTTGAAGTCAGGAACGGAGCTAGTAATATTTAATTTGCTGAGGTCAATTTTTTCGCGTTTTTGTAGCTCGCTATCTGTCCAAAAATAAAGTGGATCAACACCAAGCTGATGTTCCAAAAATGGTAAATCCCAAACATGGTACCGCGTGGATTGCTACCTGCGATGAGCAGCAGTTGTTTCAAATTTTGATGCGTATCAAGGTGCAATAGCGTGTATTGCTCCCATTTACCTTGCATCGTTTGCAAGCGTTCCGATGGCAAGAAGGCAGCAACACTTGGGTTGTTTATCGTTCCTATTACCAGCGATTGTTCTTTCAACTCGCTAGGGTTTTCCACTATAACCATTTGTTTGCCTGTTATTTTCTCCACGTCGCTAATGAGGTCTTGCACTGCCAATCGAATATAGGCTGGTTCGTCGGGTGCTATCCAAATCGTGTTTGCACCATCAATTACGAAAGTGGTTTTATCTTGGCAAGACATTAATAACCATAGTGTTATAAATATTAAGTAGCGCATAAGCATCATTTTTTTTTGAAAAAACTAAAAAGTAGCTATTACTTTTCTTTTCATAATTAGCGCATCAGAATAGCAAGCCAACTAAAAAGCAGCTATTCTATTGGAATGCCACTCGCTTCGCAAATACCTTTTAAATAGCCAATCGCAAAGATTTTTCCTGTAATTTCATAACCTGCTGAAATGCCACCTTGAAATGCTTGTTGCGTTTCGCCATACATGGCTGGTGCGTGGTCGGGACGAAGTGGTCCATCGAATCCAAATTGGTGATAAAATTGCAGCATTTCTACCATATCCGTACTACCATTATCGTGGAACGTTTCCCGAAAATGATACTTATCGCCTTCAATATCGCGCAGATGCAAAAAGTATATTTTTTGCTGCTCCAACCAAGGCTTTGCAATCGCTTTTAGGTCTTCTCCCATCGTTTTGAAAGTAGCTTGACAAAAAGTAATTCCATTGCTTGTATTGTTAGGATATTTTGCTAAAATGGTATCAAAAGCGGCTGCATTCGTCAAAATCCTACCTACCCCTTTGAGTGGACTTACTGGTGGATCATCAGGATGTAATGCCATTTTTATACCGTTCTCTTCTGCAACAGGCAAAACTGCATCAAGAAAATAAAAGAGGTTTTGCCATAGTTTTTCTTCCGTAATACGTTCATTTTCAGGCACTAATTCGGTAGCGTCTTTTATATTAAATTCGCTGACTAAAGCTCCACCGCGTACTGGAACGTCCACGCGCGTGCGAAACCAACCTACGCTTGCCATAAAATTATAGCACAACAAACGAATGTTGAGTTGTCCCATATTGCGCAGCATCTGCTGGTAGCGTTCAATCCATTCATCCCGATCCGGCAAACCTAGTTTGATGGATGACATATCAAATTGGTCGTCCTCTAAACCATACAAGGTAAACCCTGCACGAGCAAAATTGTCTTTGATGCTTCGCAACGCCTCCATATTGTAAGGTGCAGGCAAGCCCGATAAGGCAGGCATAGCTTTTGTAATGGCATAATTTACACCAATTTGTTTTGCCAAAGTCCATTTGCGTTCCTCGTATTTTGGGGGTAGTAGCATGGTAAATTTCATAATAAATCCTTGTTTGATAACCCATAATTCTTAGTTGAGGGTTTCAATTGAAGTGAAACCCTCCACCAAACTAAAAATAGCCTCCTTTATCGGTAATTTCCTTGACGGATTGTCCTTCGTTTACCCAACCGAATATTTGTTGTTCGTTGCGCTTAATTTCTTCTGCTCGCAGCAGCACATCGTAGGCGACTGTTCTTGGCACAATAAGCACGCCATCGGCATCACCTAGTACCACATCACCTGGGCGAATGAATACATCATCAATTTGTATTGGAATTTGATAATGCGTAATCAAACAACGACCTAAGCTGCCATTGGAACTTCGGTATTTGTAAAATACGGGGAAATCAGCGTTCAGAATTTGGTGTGTATCGCGGATGCCACCATCCACACAAGCAGCTTTCACGCCTTTTCCTTTTGCGGTAGCCGTCATGACGCCGCCCCAAGCTGTGGATTGCTCATCGTTGCTGGTGTCATAAATCACGAAGGCGTTTTTGTGCATTTCTTCTAGCATTTTGGCACGGAAACTCATCTCGCCTGTTACCAAAGTATTTGGCGCACTTTTGACCGTAAAAGCAAATCCAGCTACGGTTTGGTACAACTTCAAAGGCTTGATGCGATGCGGTAGCGCTTGGTGCAGCAGCGTAAACTCGCGCAACACGTCATTAACTGCGCCAGCGTAGAGTTGCTCAAAGCGCGATAATAATTCTTGATCTGAAATAGGAAACTGAACTTCTGGCACGACTTGTCTAGCTTCGATTAGGCGTTCCAGATTCATCATGCCCACTTCTTTTTTATATTTTTCAACGCTCATTGTTTGTTTTTTTTTGTTTAACCTATTATTTTATTAAAAAAAATTTAGTCCTTGATCGTAACCACTTCATAAGTATCATACTCCTGAATCGGCTAAAAAGCCGCCATCAATAGGAATTGTGATGCCTGTTACGAATGCGGCGGCTTTGTCATCAATCAACCAATCCACGCAGCCCAACAATTCCGAAGCCTCTCCAAACCGCTTCATCGGTGTTTGGCGAACAATGCTGCTGCCCCTTTCTGAATAGCCATCGGGAGTAAGCAGTAGCTGACGGCTGCGGTCGTTAAGGAAAAAACCTGGCGCAATCGCATTCACACGCACGTTAGCAGGCGCAAGATAAGCTGCCAGCCACTGTGTGAAATTGGCAATACCGGCTTTTGCCATTGCATAAGCTCCTACGCGCGAAAGTGGGCGGTAGCTATTCATGGAAGCAATATTGATGATGCAGCCTTGCTGGTTAGCTGCCATATCTCGCCCAAAAACGTAGCATGGAATGACGGTTCCCATTGTATTAATTTCAATCACTTGTTGAAATTGTTGCATACTCAAGTTGAAAAACCTCTTGAACTAGGTGTTTCGGATAGCTCGTCGGCTTCAAATTTGTTGTGCGTCGTAACGGCGTTTGGTTGATTCCCCCCAGCACCATTGATCAGGATATGGCAAGTACCAAATTGTTCTAAAATCCTTACTCTGGCTGCTTCTACTTGGGTTTCATTCGTAACGTCTGTGCTTATGGACATTACCTGACCACCTGCCTCTAGGATTTGTTGTTCCACTTGATGCAGTTTATCTAGCGAACGCCCTAGCAAGGCAACCTGCGCTCCTTGTGCGGCTAGGTGAATTGCCATTTCGGAGCAAAGTGTACCCCCAGCGCCTGTAATCACGGCTACTTTACCCTTAACTGTTGTTGTAACATATTCCTTTTTTTTCGTTGTAAACCAATGTTTTGCATTGTTGTAGCAAACGGCTTGTACCAGTGTTTGCAGTAGTTCCCAATCGTTGGGCAAATGCCCTATCGCTACCTTTTGCCCAATGAAATTGCAAAGGATACGCCTAAAATATTCATGCCGATAGAAGGATAACACACTACGAGAATCGGTGGTCATGCCAATAAAATGATGTAGCAATCCATAATTAGATAGCGTACTTAGGTGTTCTTGAATGCCTTGATAATGGTCGTTGTACCACCAAGCGGGACCAAATTGTATTTTTCCAGCGATACCATCTTGGGCAAAAGACCCAGTTAAACTAGCGAAGGCGGCATTATCTGTTGGGTTCAAGTTGTAAAGAATGATATTGGGCAAGGCATTTTCGCGTTCCAGTGTATCCAAAAAATGAGCTATACTAGCCATGTCCGTAGCGTTGCCAATGGCAGCGTAGCCTCCTGCTGTTCCTGCTAATCGTCGCAAGCGAGAACTGGTGTGGCGTTGTGCGCCGATGTGCAACTGCAAAGTCCAGCCGCGTTCGGCATACCTTTTACCAAGTTCTACTAGCCAATAGGTAGTCAGCAGACGGTCTTCTTTAGACGTAAGTGGCGTTCCTGATAGTTGCTTTTGAAATAACTCGGTAGCTGTTTCTAGGGTAGGCAACTCAAATCGAAAGCCTGCATTCAAAGCATGGTCTGCAAGCAAACAACCCACTTCTTGAAAGTGGTCTAGCTTAATATCAATCGCTGCGCAATAGCTGCCTAAATCTTCAATCAACACATTGGTTTGTTGGCTCAACTGTTGCAACCATGATTTGAAGCCTGTGCGCTTCCACTCAATAATAGCATCCGCTCGTAAGGAGGGCATTACTTCAATGCCATGCAGTTGAGTAGCTTTTTGATGGATGCTCAAATCCGCTAATAAATCGTCGGAAGTACAAAGTTGTTCTACCTGTATTTTTTTCAGCAACGCAATACTGGAATGTGTTGCTATTTTTTCGTTGCACATTGCCCAAACGCTTGAGGCATTTTTTTCGCTCAACACCTCATCTAGGTCAAATACGCGCTTCAATTCTAGGCATGTCCAATGAAACAGCGGATTGCCCATAGTTTTAGGCACGGTACTCGCCCAGTTCAGGAATTTTTGTTCATCTGTGGCATTGCCTGTTATCTCTTCTTCCGCAATACCACTCATGCGCATCGCTCGATGTTTATAAGGGTCGGGCTGAATCCAAAGTTGAGTGATATTCTGAAAGCTAATGTCTTCAGCCAATGACTGGGGGTCTAAATGGTTGTGATAATCTATTACTGGCAAAACTGCTGCGACTTCGTGATAAAGGCGTTCCGCCATTTTGCTTTGCAATAAGAAGTTATCGTCTATTAGTGGCTTCAATGTTAGATTTTTTATTTTTAAAATAAGTTTTCAAATAATTATGGTACGACTGAGGTTTGCTTTGGAAGAAAGAAGTACAATACTCCCGTTATTGCTAAACAACAGAAGGCAGCTATCATGGTTAGTTGTCCACTGTAATCCGATAGGGAAGGTAAACTCATCACCAACAATAATATGCCTACTGCACCTAATCCAAACATAAATAATAAAAGTAAGGCACGTTTAAAATCATTAGAAATAGTGGATTGCTCATCAAGGGTAACGGGCGTTCGTAGGCGTAAAAAAAACGCATCTACACGATTTTGCTGTGCTGTACTTCGGTTTGTCCAAACGGAAGAAAAGCCAAAAGTAAATACACCAACTACAATGGTAATAAACGTAGCCAACTGCCAACTAATGGAAGGTATAAAATTGAGGATTAAGCCTGTTGCCACACCGAAAACTAGCGATAAAATAGCTCCACTGGAATTGGCTTTTTTAAACAATAATCCAAACAGAACTGGAATGATTAAGGGTACAGCAAATAAACTTGTGAATAATTTGCTGGCTTCAAATGCGCCCCCGAACCTATCCACAAACAAAGCACCTAGCGTTACTAAAGTACCTACAACCAAAGTCGTGATGCGGGCAACGGACATTAATTCTTTTTCAGTGGCATTAGGTTGAAACAAGCGTTTGTAAATATCGCTTGTAATTACGTTTGCCATCACATTGTATTCTGAATCCAAAGAGGACATGGTGGCTGCAAACATAGCTGCCAACATGATACCCATGATGCCGGCTGGCAGTAAGTTCAAAGCCATGGTAACATAAGCCATTTCTGAATTTGCCAAATCGGGATAAATAAAAAGACGCTGCAATAGGTGGAATCATAAAGAAAAATGGAAATATCAAAAATAAGACAGCGGTGAGCAAGCCCATTTTTCGACCTGCATGTTCATCTTTCACGCTGTAAAATCGCTGAATAAACGCCCAATTACCATTATTTTTTATGGCAAACATCAAATAATACACGAGCAAAAAGGTCCATTCGCCTTTAGGTCCATTAAAAAAAGCGAAATGGTTGGGACGTTGTGTCATTAAATTTGTCCATCCACCTGCAGCTTCGATAGAAAGGGGAACTAGAATAATGGTGGCAACAATAAGTACCACAAATTGAATCACGTCCGTCAATACTACTGCCCACAAGCCGCCTACTACGGTGTAGAAAACGACAATTACGCCTGCTACCAAAATGGAAGTTTCCAAATTCATTGGCGTAGCAGTGGAAACGAAAATACCAATCGCATAGAGGCGCACCATATTGTCAAGGATTCTAAACCCTAAGCCGCCCCAAGAAAATATCTGCCGAACAGAAGCATTGAACCGCACTTCCATAAATTCCACTGGCGAGGCAATACCTGCTCGTCGCCAACGATGCGCAAACACCGTAGCACCAATAATGGTAGCTGGCACAGCACACCAAATTACAACCAGTGCCACCAAGCCGTGTTCGTAAGCAATACCTGCATAAGCTACAAAAACAAAGGTGCTGAAAAGCGTCATAAAATTGCTGATGCCTCCGACATACCAAGGTATTGTTCCGCCTCCTTTGAAGTAATCACCAACATTTTTAACAAAAAACCAAGTGCCAATCCAACGCCTGCCACAATAAACATATAGACGAAAATGGCGGCGTA
>JAAUTG010000015.1 GCA_012031785.1 Saprospiraceae bacterium
CCTACCAACTCGCCTTGTTTGGTAAAACTAATACCAGCCAAAGCAGTTGTTCCATCTTAGAAAAGTATTTGGGTCTAAAATACTTCTGCTGCCGAGTCTCCCTTTGCCGATAAAGTACAGATTGATTCTGTAAGCCATCATTTTATAGAAATAAGTATATTCACCTTCTAAAAAAGGTGCGCTGTATTTTTCGTAGTTCCAAAGTTCGGTTAAGCGTTTGCGAATAGCTTCGCGGTAAGGGATTTGCTCCAAGTAGCCGAATGTGACTTCATTTTGAGCAGTTACCCAAGATGCTGTTTCTTCCGAACGATCATCCTCTAGCCAAAAATAGTTATCTTCTAGTTTCGTATCAAAATAAGTGTCTAGGTGTGTCACTTTTTTTGTTGTCGGGTACGTGATTGGTATCACGGGATTTTGAATCATAGTTTGTTCATTTTCATTTTTTGGCATGATAGCATCAAAAATATTGCCAAATTAAAGAGCAAGTAAAGTTGGATATTGTTTCGCATAATCAGAATTTTTGACTAAAATAAGCCATTTGTAATCAAACAATTAACTCATAGCTGACTTGAAAATGAGTAATCAATAAATTAGTGTTTTATCTACATAGTTCATTCGTTGTCAGATTATAAACTTGAGATTCATCACTTATTCGACTGTTTCTAAAAATTTTTGTAAGTAATTATTAAAAATAGCTGGATGTTCCATCATGGGCGCGTGACCGCATTTGTCCATTTTAATGAGTTGAGCATTGGCAGTAATTCCTGAAATTTTTCCCCAACAAAAGGTGGGGTGATGGTATCTTGGTTTCCCCAAACCAATAGTGCTGGCACTTTTATTTCTGCTAAACGCTTTTCCAAGTTATATCTAATAGCAGACTTTGCTATCAAAATGACAGCCAAGGCTTTTTCTCTCGTGTTCACGATATCGAATACCTCATCCACCAATTCTTTAGTAGCTACCGCAGGGTCATAAAAAGTACCTTCTGTCTTCGTTTTTACAAACTCGTAATTACCACGCGCTGGAAAAGTATTGCCCATACTGTTTTCAAATAGCCCAGAGCTACCTGTCAGTACAATAGATTTAATTTTTTCAGGTTGTGCCAAAGCGTAAAGTAAGCCAACATGTCCACCCAGTGAATTTCCAAGTACATGCACCGCGTCATATCTTTTGTATTCCACAAATTCTACGATATGTTCCACAAGAGAATCTAAGGATACTTTCGGTAGGGGCAATTCAAAAATGGGTAAAATTGGTACAATCACATTGTAGTTTCCTTGAAAATGTTGAATGATTCCCTCAAAATTACTCAAGGCACCGAACAAGCCGTGAAGCAAAAGTAGATTTTTTTCTCCTCCTTTTGATTCAATGTACTTGAATTTTCCTTCTTCCTGAATTTCGTATTGCATAACTTTGTGAATTAAATAATGAAAACAGAATGCAAAGTTAGATATTTTGCTATAATTAAACACCAAAATATATGCTCAACTGGCGAGAATACCCTTTTGTTCGATTAGTGCTTCCTTTATTCATGGGCATTGTCCTGTCAGATAATATTCCTATGCCCTTGGGTATTGCAGTAGGAATAGGTTTGGTTAGTATCGTGCTTGCTATTGGGCTTTCTTTTCAAAGTAATTTTCGATTTCAGCCATTGTTTGGAATTTTTGCAAGTCTTTCCATCTTAGCTATCGGATATATTATCGCAGTGCGTCATGTAGAGCTGAACCATGAAGACCATTTTAAGCGTCATTTGAGTGAAAAAAATAAAATTTTAGGCTGGGTATATGACGTGCCAGAAGTAAAAAATTGGATAAAATCAAGTTGGTAGTAGAAGAAATAACGGATACTTCTATGCAGCCTTGTTCTGGTAATTTACTGGTATATTTGGAGATAGATTCTTTAAGTAGTCAACTGCAATATGGAGACTTACTTTATTTGGATGCTTCAGTTATGCCTATTCAAAGGCAAATGAATCCAAACGCTTTTAACTTTGCTCAGTACCTTCATTACAAAAATATTCATTATCAATCTTTTGTAAGAACAGGTGAATGGAGAAAGATAGATGCTCATCAAGGAAATTTTGTCACCACCCAGCTTTATCAACTGCGAAGTAATTTACTGCACATTTTGGAAACCCATATTTCTGACGAGACTGGATTTGCTGTGGCTTCAGCTATCTTACTAGGTTATCGCGCGGAACTAACCGAAGAAGTTGTAACTGCTTATTCGGATACAGGAGCTATACATGTCTTGTCCGTTTCAGGGTTGCATGTTGGCATTGTTTTTTGGCTCATTGAGTTATTACTTTCCAGATTATCAAGTCATTCGCTTGCCCAACGCTTACTCAAACTGAGTTTGGCTTTGACAGGAATATGGTTGTTTGCACTTCTTACAGGGGCTTCTGCTTCGGTACTGAGAGCCGCTACGATGTTTAGCTTTATCATTGTGGGAAAACATCTGAATCGCAACAGTAACATTTACAATAACTTAGCCGCCGCCGCTTTCTTTTCGCTGCTTTACAATCCATTCTTGCTCTTTGAGGTTGGGTTTCAGCTTTCCTACTTAGCAGTGATGGGAATTGCCTTTTTTCAAAAACGGTTGTATAGCCTTTGGATACCCGAAAACTTTATTTTGAACTACGCTTGGCAACTAACCACAGTATCATTGGCGGCGCAAATTCCTGTTGCCCCAATCACGCTGTACTATTTTCATCAATTCCCACTCTACTTTTGGTTATCAAGCCTGATTGTGATTCCTGCTTCTGGCTTGCTGCTTGCGCTAGGCATCCTGCTATTTTTTGTAGCTCCCTTAGTGCCTATGTTTAGCAGTGTGGTCGGTAAGTTGCTTGATCTGCTTATTCAATTCATTAATGGCGCTATTTTTTGGATACAACAACTGCCAGGGGGACTTTTGAAAGGCGTGTGGATAAATTACTACGAATTGATTTTGCTTGATGTGCTTGTGGCTATGGTGATGTTTGCTACTGTAACTCAAAAAGTTAAGCATTGGCTATGGTGCGGCACGCTATTCGCAGCTTTCCTAGCTAGTCAAGCAGTCGGGAAAATCATTCACCACGTCAATCACGAAATGGTTGTTTATCACGTCAATAAAACCAGTGTGATTGATTTTTTTGATGGTAGAAGTGTCTATTCACTGGTTGCTTCGGATGCTACCCCTAAACAAATTAAATACAGTGTAGAACAGCATCGTTGGGCTAAGCACGCTAATAAGTTGAAAACTTGGCAGTTACACGATACATTAACAATCACTCAACCACATTTTTGGATGCAATATCCCTACTTTCAATTCTATGAACAACGATGGGTGATTGTGCAGGACGAACGCTGGCAAAACCACACCGATAGTCTTAGAGTAGATGGAGTGCTGATACTTGGCAATCCTTACTTAGAGATAAATACGTTGGCTCAAACATTTCAGGCGCGAATCTTTGTCTTTGATGCTTCTAATAATTTTCGCGCTACTCAGACTTGGATGAAAGCCTGCCACGAGTTGGGTTTGAATTGCGTGGATGTGCGAAACACAGGAGCCTTCGTGACACAAGAGTAATCATAGAAAGTTCCTGATGACTGATGTTTATTAAATATCTGATGTTACAATTCCGAGAACTTGGTTAGCCTCTTCCTCCAATCAAATAATCTTGGTACTTTTTCAATCGCTCCCATTCTCCATTTGCCGCTAAACGTGCTTGTTCTGACCAAGTGCTTGGGTCGAGCATATCGAAGGGCGGTCCAGCTTTTCGCAAGATTGCTTTCAAGTTTTCCGCACCATTAGCAGCCAATATAGACCAACTGGTCACTCCATACTCTTTGAGAAGTTCTTCTGTTTTAGGACCTATGCCTTCTATAATTTTTAAGTCGCTGGGGTCGGACACTGCGATGGTACTTGCGACTAGTGCTGTGGGTTGCTCAATCTTTATTTTTTGAAGTTTTGCTGCTTGTCCCACCCAATTATCTTGCTGAATGCGACCAGGAAAAAATTCAATTTGTTTGGTAATAGTGTCAATAGTTGCCATATCCCAATTACTTATTTGCTCATAAGTGTAAATACCGATTTCGTTGAGTTTCTTTTCAATGAAAGGTCCAACACCGCTAATCAAGGTAAGGTCATCTTTTTCGATAGTTGGTGGAGTTTCAATACGTCGGTCAACTACATTGGTATTCAAGGATTTAGTAATTAAATTGCTATCGTCAATGATGGTTGATTTAATTTCTACAGGCTGACTTCGTAATTGGATAGCTTCCAGACGCGAGGTCAATAGTGTGTTTTCTTTTTCAAGCCTATTGAATTTTATCTTCTAAAGCACGCAGTCGCTCTTGCTCCACGAAAGGAGGTGTAGGTGTATTTTGAGGTACGATGTTGGCAGCATACTTTTGAACAGTTGCTACCTGATTTTTTAAATCGTTAATGGTATCCAAATACGCTTGATTGGTGCGTTGAAGTTGGGCTGCTTTATCTTGTGAAGCAACTAATTCGGTCATTAATTGACGCTTCTCTGTTTCCAAATTCTGTAATTGAACAGGCTGGTACTGGGCTGCTAGTTTGTCTTTTTGTAAATCCGCCTCCTTTAAAGCAAGTTCCTGCGTTAATGTTTGGATATGTTGTTGCAAATCCTGAATGGTTTGCTGTTGCGTTTTTACTTCTTTTTTCAATCCTTGTATTTTTCTCGCTCTTGCCAAAGCACCTGTTAGCATTCCGAGTAGAAATGCAACGATGATGAACAGTAAAAAGGCGATGCTGGCAGGTTCGCCAAAAGCATCGAATAATGGAGCAAAGCTAAAATCCAGCTCTTTCATATCAATAAACTAGATAATGTGGTAAACAAATAATAGACTATGTGAAATCGTTTATTCAATCAAAAAATTGACGCGCCTATTTTTTTGCCGCCCTTCGGGATTATCTTTTCCGTTTGGCAGCGAATTAGGTGCTACTGGTCGTTTCTTACCAAAGGTTTCTACAATGATTTGAGAGGTAATGCCTAATTTTTCAAAATATAATTTGGCGTTATTAGCTCGTTCTAGCCCCAAAGGATTGTTGTAAGCATCACTTCCAATACTATCTGTATGCCCAATAATTTTGATAACTTTTTCAGGATGCTGGGCAATAAATTTTTCACAGAATCAGCGTAGGTTACAAATTGATCACCAGGACGAAATTCTGCGGAATTGTAAGAAAAATTTGCATCAGAATAGGTCATGTCTGTAAACATAAAGGCAGTCCTATCGAAATTGGATGGGGTAGCGTTAAGGAACAGTTGAAAACTTAATGGTGCTATCAAGGCTTCGTCAGCCGCTTGCTGGTAATCCAGTTTAATACGACGTTCTTCAACACCACTTCGAACCAGCATGGCTCGGATTCGGTCTGCTCTTGCTACGCCTATGTTTCAAAAAACCGGATGGCATCCTAAGATTTGCTTCACTTGGGCGGTAGAATCCAGTGATGGTCAAATCTTTTTCTTTGTTTTTCTGAAGCTGTTCGGCTACTCTCAAGAGAAATTCTTTATTGTTCTCTGTCAAGTTGGGCGTGACTTTGACCGTGTCGAAAGCAAACTGTTCGTAGTCTTTTAAAATGGCTGTTCCATCGTCATCTAGCAACGTTAGAGTAAAAGGGCGACCGTTGCCGCAAAGTCCTCTGACTTGGCAAACAAAGTACCATCTTGATACTAAGGCAAAAATAATGAATACAATAAATACTAAAAAAGCTCTCATTCCTCGCACGAAGATTGTGATGAATAGCGAAAGTAGTAAGAATTAATGAGTTGAACAAATTTATTGCATAATTATTTTATTGGATATGGAAATTGAAGGGATGATGTGGCAGGTTACACACCTTTTGGCCTAAACAAATTGAGCCTATTCTATCAAAAAAAACATTTGTTGAAAACGAAGATTAGTTTTTTTTACAAAAGCTGAATTGTTCAACTTCAAAAAATTCAATCCACTTTTAGTTATGAATTACAAATTTTTTTTAAGTTTTCTGTCTTTTATTATTGTATTAATGGCTTGCAATTCCTCGCCTTATCGTCAAGGAGAAGCCCTGTACGTTACAAATTGCGCCAATTGCCACATGGAAGATGGCTCTGGACTTGGACGGAATATTCCTGTGTTAGCACAATCAGATTATCTAGTCACTCATCGCAACCAACTTGCTTGTATTGTAAAGTACGGCTTGAAAGATACTATCCTCGTGAATGGTACTACCTACCACCAAGCCATGCCAGGCAATGCGAAACTCTCGGATGTAGAGATTACCAATATCCTGAATTATGTTTTCCAAGCTTGGGAAAATAATTTACCAGTAATTCATCTTAAAGAAGTGACGATGAGTTTGGAAACTTGTAATGATAATTTTGTGAAATACTTTGCTGACTTCATAGAAAAGCGATGAGTCATAAATTGTAAGCGATGAGGTTCAGACTAACTACCAAATCACCAACTCGCCACTCCTGATTTAGAAATTAGAAAATAAAGGCACTTAAAAAATTATTTACAAAAAAATCTCAATTCGTTGATTGTTTCTGGAAACATTGTTTTCTTTGTGTAAAAGAATGAATGTTGAATTCAATTCATAGATTTCAGGTAGAAGGATTAGCAGGTGAGACGATTGATTTTGCTGATTTCGAAGGCAAAAAATCATTGTAGTAAACGTAGCATCGGAATGTGGATATACGGCTCAATATCAACAGTTACAATCGTTGTATGAGACCTTTCAAGATAGATTAGTAATTATCGGTTTTCCTTGTAACGATTTTGGCGGACAAGAACCCGATAATGCAGCAAGCATCATGTCGTTTTGTACCCGAAAATACGGAGTTACCTTCCCAATGGCTGCTAAAATAGCTATTCGTCCACCTAACACCAACGCGCTTTTCGCATGGTTGACCAGTAAAGCGCAGAATGAGGTGATGGATAGTGAGGTGCGTTGGAATTTTTACAAATTCCTGCTCGATGAAAAAGGCGCACTGGTCAAAGTCCTTCCTTCTGCTGTAAATCCTTTGGATGAGATGATACTTGATTGGGTACAAACAGCAATATAAAGGCTGTTTGATGATAAACTCAAGCTCATTCTAATTAGCGCAGTTCGCTGTTTTGCCTTAAATGGCAATAATGTTGTAGTATGACGTTTGATGATGTTTTTGGACAAGATAGGGGGAAGCAACATCTTCTTCAGATGGCAGCTATGGATAGAGTGCCTCATGCCATACTTTTGCATGGTGCAGAAGGTACTGGTAATTTGGCGTTGGCGTTGGCGTTCGCTCAATACATCATTTGTACCAATAAGCAACAGTCCACTGCTTGTGGGAAATGTTTGAACTGTGTGAAAGCCGCAAAATGGATTCATCCAGACATCCATTTTTCTTTCCTACAGTTGGCACAAATGCCACCAGTGACCAGTTTTTAGAGTCTTGGCGTGCGATGCTGAACCAAAATCTTTATCCTTCGGTGTTTGATTGGTTACAACTCATCGGCGCAGACAACAAACAAGGCAACATCAACAAAGAAGAATGCCTAAATATTGTTCGTAAGTTGAGTTTAAAAGTGTATGAAGCCGAGTATAAAGTATTGATTATGTGGCTGCCAGAATATTTAGGAAAAGAAGGTAATCGCTTGCTGAAACTAATTGAGGAGCCACCTGCGCAAACTTTATTTCTATTGGTAGCGGAACAATTAGACCAAATCTTAGACACCATTTTGTCGCGCTGTCAAACGGTCAAATTACACCCCTTGAGTGAGACAGATGTCGTAAAAGGTTTGGTGCAATATGGTTCAGACCCACAGCGTTCCTTAGAAATTGCAAGATTAGCAAATGGTAATCTTACAGAAGCCTTGAGTTTAGTCAAGAATGTAGAAAACGACAATGCTGCTTTATTTTTAGAATGGATGCGCAAATGCTACAAAGGCAACGGAGTAGAACTGGTGCAATGGGTAGAACGCTTTGCAAACATAGGTAGAGAGTCGCAAAAATTCTTCATTCGCTACGCCCTCCACTTTATGCGAGAATATCTGCTATTAAGTATGACTAATGAAGTAGAACGCATGAGATTGAGCAAGCAAGAAAAGGAAACAGCGGTCAATTTTTAGAAAAATTATTGGGTTTCATCAATTAGAGTTAATCGTCAAATTATTAGATGATTTAGGGTATCATGTTGAGCGCAATGCGAACCCTAAAGTGCTTTTTTTTAGATGCAAGCCTTCGCATGAATAAATTATTGAAAACGTAATCAGGTTGAATTGCTCCACGACAAGTGACTTTGCTCAACCTTCAGCCAAATTAATACCTTAGTCCAACACCTTGTGGGGCGGACGAACAAAAGGAGCTGAATAAGCAAATTCGGAATGTAAACGATAAAGATAAAATAGTTCATATTCCAGACGACGCAGCAACCTGCTAAATACTAAATATGAGTTGTCAAGGATGCCGAATAGATGGAGAACAACCTAGAGGGTGTAATAGCCACGGTGGATGTTCCACAGGAGGGTGCAATAGATTGAATACGTATGATTGGTTAGCGGTCAATGATTTTGAAGACCCGACCATGTACAAAATCGTGGAAGTTTCTTTCAAAAATGGCTCTAGGAAAGAGTTTTACTATAATCCACCACAGTTGGAATGCCACACTGGAGATATGGTGGTGGTGGAAGCACCTAATGGTTACGACATTGGAAGAGTTTCGCTCTCAGGAGAGTTAGTGCGCCTGCAATTGAAAAAGAAGGAAGTTGCGGAGGATACCATTATGCAAAGCGTATTGCGTAGAGCGAATGAGCGAGACCTAGAGCGCCTGCAAGAAGCGCGTGAAGCAGAAATTCCGACCATGATTCAAGCCCGAGCAATTGCGCGTGCGTTGAGTTTAAATATGAAAATTGGCGATGTAGAATTTCAAGGGGATAAGCGCAAAGCCACTTTTTATTATACCGCCGATGGGCGCGTGGATTTTAGAGAATTGATTCGCCACTATGCCAAAGATTTTAAAGTAAAAATCGAAATGCGCCAAATTGGAGCAAGGCAGGAATCTGCTCGTGTAGGCGGTATTGGTTCTTGTGGACGCGAATTATGTTGCTCTACTTGGCTGTCCGACTTCAAGTCGGTTTCTACTACCGCAGCGCGATACCAAAATTTAGCAATCAACCAATCCAAATTATCAGGGCAATGCGGACGCTTAAAGTGCTGTCTAAATTACGAATTGGATACCTACATGGATGCCATAGATGAGTTTCCAAAAGAGGCTGACCGATTGCAAACACAAGCTGGCACAGCAGTGCTAAATGAAAACAGATATTTTCAAACGCTTGATGTATTACGCTTACGAAAGCGAAGGTGGACGTGGTGCATTTTATGCGTTGGAAGTCAGAAAGGTGAGAGAAATACTTGCCATGAATGTCAGAAGGGAAAGACCAGCTGACTTGCAAACCCTTCAAATTGGAGCAGAGGAAAAGCAGGAGGAGAAAAACGACTACGCAGATGTGACGGGTGCAGTAGAGCTGCCACCTGACCAAAGAAAGCGAAAGAAGAAAAAAAGGGGAGGACAAAAACTTACGGACTTGATAGCCTCGGGAGCTGCTAAGCCAAATCCAACAAATACGAATAATAAACCGCAACAGCAGCCCAATTCAAAACCACCTCAAAGAACAAATACCTCACCAAAACCCAACAACAATGAACCTAAGAATACGGACAAGGACGGCAATGCTAATAGACCAAGAAACACAGACCGAAAGCCTAACCAGCCTAGGAACAATGAACCTAGAACACCAAATGGTAACGATGCACCAAATACCAATAACAGCAACTCAAATAACAGAAATAGAAATAACAAGAAGAAAAAGAAACAGTAAACAACTGAAAATGGAGCAATAATCATAGAAAATAATTCATAAGCTAAGTATTTGTTAATCAGGTATTTTTGTCTTATGCCATACACGCTCCATTTTTTATTATACTATCAACTAAAACGAGTCAACCGTGAATCGAAAAACACACCGAGTATTGATGCTAGGCACAGGTTTGATTGGAAATTTCTACACCATGTGTATCCAAGACAAGCGTACACAAGATTACGTACATAGCGTATATTCACGCACCGAAGAACGGGCGAAAAAATTTGCTGCCGATTGGAATATTCCACATTGGACGACTGACCTAGAAGCAGCTATTCAACAACCTGAAATTGACCTCGTTGTGATTGGGTTGCCCAATGACATGCACCTTGACATTGTTGAAATGGCAGCTCGAGCGGGTAAAGGTATCTTGTGTACCAAGCCGCTTGGAAGAACAGCACAAGAGGCAAAAGCTATGCTCGACTTAGTAGAAAAAGCAGGTGTTTTTCATGGTTACTTAGAAGACTTAGCCTACACTCCTAAAACCTTAAAAGCCTTGCGAACCATCAAAAACGGGGCAATTGGTCGAATCACTTGGGCCCGTTCCAGAGAAGCACATCCTGGTCCGCACAGCGACTGGTTTTGGGATATTGAGCAAGCAGGAGGTGGCGCAATTATTGACATCGGTTGTCATTGTATTGAAATCACTCGAAATTTTATTGGTAAAGATGTACGTCCCTTGGAAGTGATGTGTTGGGCGGATACTTTGGTCAAACCTATTGACGCAGAAGATAACGCCATCGGAATTATCAAGTACGCTAATGGAGCGATTGCGCAATTTGAAGTAAGTTGGTCGTACAGAGGTGGTCTTGATATTCGAGACGAAGTGGACGGCACAGAGGGCACCATTCGCTTGGATCACTTCTTACGCACAGGTATGGAAATGTTTACAGCAGTAGGAGAGGGAGATTACATGGCTGAAAAAATGGAAAGTTCCACAGGCTGGTTGTTTCCTGTGGGGGATGAATTAAATACGTTAGGGTACAATCACATGTTTGCAGATATGTTTAACGCTATGGATGACAACAAATTACCTATGGAAAGTTTTTACGATGGCTACATCGTGAACACGATTATGGATGCTTGTTATCGCTCTGTGAAAAGCAGAACTTGGGAGCCTGTGGAAATAGAAGATTGGCGCGGTAGTTCCGAGTTGAAGGGAAAATTCCAAATTAAAGAATACGATGCTTCTCATTATCTCATCAAGGAAGAACTCCTACCAGATGGTCGTAAAAAGTTGATTTTGAAGCATAAGCAAAGCGGACGCATCCTAGAACAGGTGGTTTGATTTCCATTAATGAGTAGAAAAATAGATTTACTGAATCTTGAAGATTCAGTAAATCTACTTGATATAGCTAAATAATAAACTCCCAACTCATCGCTCATAATTTAATACAAAACCTAGTTTGTTTAATTATAATTCATAAAAAATTTGTGCTGTTAAAATTTATTTAATATCTTTACGTTACTGTTATACTAAAAAGTAGAGGCAAAAACATGACGATTCGCTTTTACTTTTAAAGTTAAAATATCCATTGCCATTACACTTACCATAGACATCTATTTTGACGCAGTTAAATTGCGTATCAAAACAATAGTGCTAGAATTACAAGGTTCAGGGTAGTAAAGTTTGTACTTTTAAAGCACCTTTTTTATTCGCGTATGCTTAGTTGATACTTTGTGTTTCATCTAACTGAAATGCAGGCGACACGTCAATAGCATTATTACCTTTAGAGCTAATTGCTTTATCCAAATTCCCCGTTTGCTGGTATTTTTTGAGCATCATTGCATCATCTGCTTATAAACGGATTTATATGACTAATTTTTACCAAATTACACTGACCACCTTTTCTTTGTTGGGTTTATTGTTCTGGAATGTGGAAACTTTCGCTCAAAGAACAGTCAACATGGAGGACGACAATGGTAAGACTATTTCCTCTTGCAACGCTACCTTCTACGACAGTGGCGGTCCAAATGGAAGATACGAGAACCAAGAAAATTATCGAATTACCTTTTGTCCAGATAACGCCAATAATGCTGGAAAAACAGTGCGTTTGACATTTAATGTGCTGGCTCTAGGGCTTTCTGACCGATTGACTTTTTTATGATGGAACTTCGATAAACGCGCCGCTTTTGGATATTTTGGAACGAGGTGACAACGATATTGTGCCAGTGTCCATGTCTGCCACTAGAACCAATATAAGCGGCTGCTTGACGGTTGTGTTCGAGTCGAGGGTTATCTTTACCAACGGTGAGGGTTGGGAAGCGAGCGTAAGTTGTATTGACCGATGCCAAGTCATACAATCGCAATTGGTACGCACCGTACCAGCGGTTATGCCTGCGGATACAGGCTGGATTGATGCTTGTATTGGTCAGGAAATTACATTTGAAGGTCGAGGAATTTTTCCACAAGAGGGGCTTTTTTACAGTCATGCTAATTCGTCGCAATATTACTGGGATTTTGGGGACGGCTCTCCAAGGGCAGAGGGTAAACTAGTACGCCATACTTATCAGGAATCCGGAGGGTATTTAGTACAATTTACTATTATTGATCAAAATGGCTGTATTAATACCAACACCATTGACCAAAGGGTACGTATTTCCGCTAAACCACAATTTACCATTGCCGCCACACCACAAATTTGTGCTGGTGATACCATCAATTTAACAGGAACAACCAATAATATCTTATCCGGTACTACTGTTAATGCCAATTCTCTTGAAGGAGTGTTTCAACCGCGCTATGAGCGTTCGGACTCTCTTTTCTTACCCGATGGCAAAGGCGTTGCTTATGAAACGAGCGTCAACATTACACAATTTGGCACTGGTCAGCGCCTGACTGATATTGACGACCTTTTAGGAATTTGCGCAGTCATGGAACATTCCTACATGCGCGATTTGCAAATTTCTATTAAGTGTCCAGACGGTACGACGGTCATGCTACAAAATTTTGAAGCCGTTGGTAAGGAAGTGCTGTTGGGTGAACCAATAGATGATGCTGCCAACCTAGCTCCAGGCATAGGGTACCAATATTGCTGGACTCCTAATGCTACTTCGGGTACTTGGTTCAGCTACGATGGGCGGTTCTTGTCAGCAGGTCAAACTTTACCACCCGGTGATTATAACTCCTTTCAAAGTTTGGATTCTTTACTGGGCTGCCCACTCAATGGTTTATGGACAATCACGGTGGAGGACTACTTAATTCAGGATAACGGTTATATTTTTGAATGGAGTATCGGGTTCAATCCTGACTTGTATCCTGCGTTGGAAAAATTTGAATCCGTTATTACCGATTTTGGTTGGGAAACTAATTCTTCTACCACTTTGCAAGCCACACCTGATGCGGCTGGGGAAAATGCCTACCGATTTTTCACAACTGATGCGTTTGGGTGTACCTACGACACCATGGTTGTAGTACAGGCATTGCCTCCAACGCATCCAGATTGCTACACTTGTCAGGAATTGCTCACCAACGTAGAAGACCTTGTGTTTTGTGACAACCAATCAGCTAACGTGGACGTAGCGATTAATACACCACCTCAAAATATTAGATTTGAGGCACACCCGAATTACAAGCAACTCAACCAAACCTTGAATCCTGTCTCCGCACCTTTTGAAAGCAGCATTCAAATTAATAGCATCACCCCAAACAGCATCACAACTATCAATCAAATAGTGTCCATTTGTGTGGATATTGAGACAGGTGTTGGGAATCCAATCAGCGATTTATCGCTATGGTTAGTATCTCCAGATGGCAAACGAATAGAATTGAGTAGCAATAATGGAGGTAATGGAACGGCTTATCAGCAAACCTGCTTCACGCCGACTGCTACTACTTCCATTCAAACAGGAACTGCACCTTTTACAGGGAACTTTTTACCTGAACAAAACTGGGATGAATTGCTTAACGCCACCATCAACGGCAGTTGGAAACTTTTAGTGGCAGATGGTAGTGGTATGCAAAATGGCGTGGTAAGAAGTTGGTCTATTACCTTCAATCATCAACATCAAGTGAGCTACGCTTGGTCTGCAGCGACCGAACTTTCTTGTTTGGATTGCCCCAATCCTACTATTAGCCCTAGCAATAATTCGATTACTTCTCTTTATACAGTAACGGCAGATGACCAATACAATTGTTCGGCTTCTGACACCATCGCTGTACTAAACATCAATCAAATTGAAACACCTCAACTGACGTGCGAGATTACTAATAGTAAAGCCTTATCTTTTGAATGGACTCGTCAAACTGGTTTGGATTATGAAATTAGTTTGGATGGTCAAACTTGGTTTTGCCAGATTTTGCCACCAACCAATTATTTAATAATTTGAGGCGCAATGATGCTATTACTTTGGCTGTGCGTCCTATAATTACTGGATTTGACATCAATTGCAATTTGCCTGTCAATGACACTATTTGTATCTTTGATGCTTGCGAGTTGGAGCTTATTTTGGTTGATTCAAAACTTGACTTGCGTTGCTTTGACAGTCAGGATGGCATGGTAGAACTGGCTTGGAACAATGGTTTTTCTCCATTCCAATATCAAATGGATAATCAAAAAACTATCGTTACTGAAAAAACGGATGAAAGACTAGATTCTTTAATGTCTGGGGAACACCAATTTGTCATCAACGATGCAGATGGCTGCTCTGATACACTGCTTTTCACAGTGCTCGCCCCGCCACCTGTGGATTTAGAAGCTGAATTGATAGACCCAAGTTGTCACGAACAGCAAGATGGAACCATTATTTTGAATGCGCGAGGAGGAACACCTGGCTACACGTACAGCAGAGATGGAATTATTTTCAATAATCAAAATAGCTTCTCTAGATTGGTGGCTGGCACTTACGCATTGTTGACTAGGGATAAAAATGGCTGTGAAGTAGAACAAACTTTTGATTTGAACAATCCTGACCCTTTTGCAGTCCACATTTTGCCCGACGAAGATGTAGTAATTGTGAACTATGGAGCACCTTACGATTTAATGTTGGATATTGTAGGAGCGCAGGGAAAAGTAGATTTGAATTGGACGGTTACGGGTAGAGATTCTTCATTCAACTGTTCCAACTGTGAAGTGGTAGCAATTCAGCCTGTGGGTACAACTTACTACACGGTTACAGCAACCGACGAGCAAGGTTGCCAAAGCGAGGATAAAATACAAGTGCGGGTCATTCGAGAATATAAAATATATGTACCCAATGCGTTCAGTCCTAATTTAGATAATACCAACGACTTCCTCCAGATTTTTGGAGAAGAAGGTGCAAAGATTAGTTACTTCTATATTTTTGACCGTTGGGGAGAAAAATTGTATGCACGAGAGAACTTCTCTGTCAATGACCTCGAAGGTTGGGATGGTACATTCAAAGGACAGGAAATGAGCGTAGGAGAATATGCTTGGGATATGGAAGTCGTGTTCAATGACGGTAAGGTTATCCCTTATTCTGGCAGTGTTTCTTTGGTGCGATAAATGATGACTGTTTTTTAAAAAAAGCAACAGCGTGCTGTTAAACACACGCTATTGCTTTTTACTTGTTTCAACTCCATTACTTCGGCATCACTACCATGTCAATAGCGTGAATGATACCGTTTTCAGCCTCCACATCAGTAGCTGTGATGATGGATTTTCCACCTTTTTCATCCGTAAGGATGACATTGCTTCCACTCAACTTTGCCTTCAATAAGCCGCCTTGCACGGTTTTGATACGAGCTTCTCCACCGCCCAACTGAATGGCATCAATAATCTCATTAGCATCAAATTTTCCAGCCACCACATGATAGGTCAGAATACTGACCAAAGTAGCTTTGTTCTCTGGCTTCAACAAAGTAGCTATCGTACCGTCTGGCAGTTTATCAAAGGCAGTATTCGTAGGCGCAAAAACAGTGAACGGACCTTCGCCCTTCAAGGTTTCTATCAATCCAGCCGCCCGTACTGCTGCCACTAGTGTACTAAAATCTGCTGCCTCAGCAGCTACTTCCACAATATCTTTTCATGAGAAGTGGACCAATTGTAATCATAAGAAACTTTTGTTGCCTTTGTTTTACTATTGCCGTGACATTGCGCGGACAATTGAAATGTTACCCAAACCAACATGCTTACCACAAAAAACTGTTTCATAAGTGACTTCTTTTTTACAAGTTGAAAAAATAATTCTGTTGTTGAGCTATACTGAAAAAGGCAAGTCTTGGATTTTACTAAAAGAATTATTTTTTTGTTGAACCTTATTTTAGCTACTTTGTTACTCTTTCATTTTTATTAAAATAGGCTTTTGCTTTTTTGTGTAACTAATTCTTGCCTTTAATTTCTAAAACCCTTACTGCTAAAATGCACAATAGCTAATGGAAGAAAAAAAAATCATAGCGTGGCTCATCGCTAAGGACAAACGAGCAATAGAATACCTCTACGACCGCTACGGCAATGCTTTGTATGGCATGGTGTTGCGGATAGTACATTCGGAGACTTTAGCACAGGATATTGTGCAAGAGGCATTTGTAAAAATTTGGCAGCATGGAGAAAAATATGATGAGCAAAAAGCCAGCTTATTTACTTGGATGGTACAAATTACAAGAAATACCGCATTAACTTTTATGCACTCTAAAGCCTATCGGGAAAGCCTTAAACGCGATTCTTTAAACACATTTGACCACTTAAATGGAAATACGACATTAATTCAACAAATAAATGTGAACAAGATTGGACTAAACGGGTTAATTAGCCAACTTGAAGAAAAATACCGAACAATTATTGATTTGATTTATTTTCAAGGCTATACGCAACAAGAAGTGGAAGTGTTTTTAGGCATTCCACTCGGTACGGTGAAGTCGAGACTAAAAATAGCATTGCGAGAATTGCGCAAGGCATTCGACCAAAACAGCTTAACTTTATTAGCATATTCTTTATTTTTTATTATATAGTTACGACGAAGGTGGAAACACCTCAGTTATTTTCAGCCAAATGCTTGGATTCAAAATGTTGAACCATTTCAATTTTTGAACCGTAAATCACAAAACAAACTATCCGAAAGGCGGTATATTCCAAAAAAAAAGAACCAAATCAGCACCACAATATAAGAATTTTATGATGAACGATAAAGATAAGTTACTCAATTCTGGTTTATTAGAGCAATACGTCCTAGGACTATTGGAAGACCATGAGAATCTAGAAATAGAAGAAAATATTCATCGCTTTCCAGAGCTAAAACAGCATGTCAATGAACTGCAAGAAGCTATGGAACAAGTGCTTATTCAAAATGCCATTCAAGCACCACCTCAGCTCAAGGAAAATATACTTCGCGAAATTGAACAACTGGAGCAAGCGACCATTAGTCAAAAAGTAGTGCCTACTAGGAACTTGTCTTGGATACCAGCACTGGCAGCAACCGTAGCACTCTTAATGACTGCAATGATCTTCTTTCGCTTCCGTTCTACCCAACAACAACTTGCTCAATTGAATACTGCCTACCATGAATTACAAGCGGATTGTACACAAAATCAGGCTTTTCATCAGGCACTTCAAGCGCAATACCAGTTTGTGACTAATGTAAACACAAAGCACGTTCATCTCACAGGTACTAAGATTGATCCTCATGCCCTAGCTGTCATTTATTGGAATGAATCCGAAGCAGTTGCTTACTTGGATGTTTTGAACTTACCAGAACCTGATTCTGGCAAAGAATATCAACTTTGGGCAGATGTGGAGGGAAATATGATTAACATCGGTGGCATTAAGGCGGAAAACAGACAATTACAAGCCATTACTTACATTCAGAAAGCAGAATCCTTGAACGTGACCATAGAAGATATAGGACAGAATAAAAAACCCACCGTAGAACAGTTGATTATCAGTGGGAAAATATAACCTGTAAAAAACGATGTGATTAAGCATGGTTGCTTTTCCCTTGTACTATGTACTCATTTTCTTTCTCTTAGGTATTATCATCGGCAGTGTTGTGACCTGGACGCTGATGCGAGGAAAATCAACAAATGTCCCTTCAGACCTAGTGCGAAAAGAAGTATTAGAGACTGTGCAACAACAGGCAAATTCACTCAAAGAAGACCTGCATTTCGCAGAACAAGAGATAAGAACTTTGAGCAAGGAACATGCTATCGCTCAAACAGAATTGCGCCTCCTGCAAGAAAAAATGGATTCCCAATCCGAAGAAATAGGGCGATTGCAAATTCAATCTAAATTAGAGTTTGAGCAAACCGCAAACAAACTTTTAGAAGAAAAAAGCCAGCGATTTACTCAGCATAACCGCGAGCAAATAGATGCCTTACTCTATCCGTTGCGAGAGAAAATTAAAGATTTTGAAACAGGAATAGAACAGCGATTTTTAGAAGAAACTAAGCAACGTACCACTTTACAGCAAGAGATTCAGCATCTGCGCGAGTTGAACGTACAACTTAGTCAGGATGCGAACAACTTAGTCAACGCACTAAAAGGAGACAATAAATTTCAAGGAGATTGGGGTGAATTTAGGTTAGAAGTTTTGCTCGAAAAATCGGGTTTAATAAGGGAACTACACTATCGCATTCAACCAAGTTTTCGCGACGAGGAAGGAGCGCAGAAACGACCAGATTTTGTAATCAACTTACCAGAGGGCAAGCATTTGATTATAGATTCCAAAGTTTCTTTAGCAGCTTACGAACGCTTTTTTAACTGCGAAAATGACACTGACCGACAGGTTTATTTGCTACAACACATAGATAGTCTCCGAAGGCACATCCGAGACTTGAGTAGCAAAAACTATCAACAGCTTTATCAAATCAATACACCAGACTATTTATTACTTTTTATTCCTATCGAACCTGCATTTAACCTTGCAAATCAACATGCTCCACAACTTTTTTTAGAAGCACTTGAACAAAATATCATCTTAGTTACCTCCTCCACTTTACTTGCTACTATGCGAACTGTCGCTTTTATTTGGAAACAAGAACGCCAAAAAAGAAATGTACTCGAAATCGCTCGACAAAGTGGATTGCTATATGATAAATTTGTAGGATTTGTGGATGACCTAAAACTTATTGGTCAACGACTTGACGATGCCAACACTGCCTACCAAAGCGCACTCAATAAACTTAAAGACGCAAGCCGCTACGGAGACACACTGATTGGTAGGGCAGAGAAAATCAAAGAACTTGGGGCAAAAACCTCCAAATCACTACCAGAAGAATGGCTAGAAACTAATGAAAATAGTGAAAGTAAAATTACTCCAATTCATTAAGTCCATTCCATTTTCTATTATGGTTGAAGAAAAAAAATCTCACTGCTCAAAAAAGTATTTTGCTTAAATGCTTCATTTTAAATGTATTGCTGTACCGTAAGTTGAAAAAATACAGCAACATGGAACACGCTCCAACGAAATGATTTTAATTCATAAAATAACTTTATTCCCAGTGCGTTCTAGCAAGTAAAGCCGATTTATTAGAATTATTAAGTAGCTTTCCCAACTATAATAACAAAAATCGGGTACAGAATAAATATTTTTTTCTATTTTTGCTACACTTAATTTGTTTTAGCCATTGGAAGAATGGTTCAATGGGGTAGAGCAATATTCAGCAACACACCTTGAGAAAAAGACACGGCAACGAATTATCGTAACCGAATCAACGTACAACTGTCCGACATGAGAAGAATTATTATCTGTTTATCTATTTTTTTAGTAGGATTTGTATCCTCGAATGCGCAAGACATTCACTTTTCACAGTTCTATCTTTCTCCACTTAACCTGAATCCTGCAATGACTGGGGTGATGAACTGTAACGCTAGATTGGTCGCAAACTACCGCAATCAATGGGCAAGTGTACTAAAGTCTAATGCTTTTAGCACTTACTCTGTCTCTTATGACCAAAAAAATACCAGTAGGTAGAGATGATTATTTTGGAATAGGTGGCGTATTTTGGGGCGACCGTGCAGGAGAATCTCGATTCTCTACCACCACCGCTAAACTTTCCATGTCTTACAGCAAACGAATGGGAGGCAATCGCAAAACAAGCAACTACTTAGTGGTCGGTGCGCAGGGTGGTGTGGCACAACGCAGCATAGATTTTTTAAGCCTTAGATGGCCCAACCAACATGATGGAGAAGGCGGGTTCGATCCGACAAAACCATCTGGTGAGAATACCTTGAATGACAATTTCTTGTTCGCAGACGCGGAAGCTGGACTACTTTGGTTTCATGTTTCGCAGAAAAATAGTTTTTATGCTGGTGCTGCTTTTCACCACCTAAACCGTGCGAACCAGTCCTTCTTTGAAGGGGAAGAAATTATTGTATAGCCGTTTGACGGGGCACATTGGTGGTGAGTTTGAAGTTGGACAAAACTGGGGCTTGTACCAGGTGTGATTATGATGAAGCAAGGTCCTTCTTTTCAATTAAATGCAGGAAATAGCTTTAAATTCATTTTGAGCCAAAATAGTAATGAGTACCAAGCCTTCCAAGTAGGTGCTTGGGCTAGATTTGCCAATCGCTACGAAACACCAGAACAAACTGGTATCTTGGTAGATGCTGCTATTCTTTCTACTCGTTTCGATTATAATAACTTTAGTTTAGGATTCAGCTACGATATCAACGTATCTGACTTAGCTACGGCGAGCAATGGAAATGGCGCATTTGAATTTGCTCTAGTGTACAAAATATGTAATGAAGAACGCCGCAAATTATATTGCCCAAGATTCTAATTTTTACATTTCATTTTAGATGTAGCAAAGATATTGGATGCCTTTAGGTGTCCAATATCTTTACGTGATGATAGATAAATTTTATATTTTTCTTACTAACTTATATCATAATCCTGAATCCAACCCAATTAATCGTTAGTCTCACTTAGTTAAAATCTATATATTTGCCAATAATCTGCTGAAAGTAACGTTGTGTACGAAAAAGCGGCTTTCCTATTGAAGTAGTAAGTTGCGTTTAAAGTTCCAAAGCACAGCGAAACTTGTTGTTACGCGCTATCAAACAGATGAAATCATACTTTGATACGAACATTCGACACTTCATTTTATTGGTGCAAAAAAATATACACTTATGTTTAACAATTCAAACAAAAAGAAAGACATTACTACTTCTGTAAATTCCTCATCAGCATCTTACAGTTCTTCACATGCTTTGAATAGCCTAGTGCATGGAACGAGAGTGGAGGGTACTATTTCTTCAGACAGCGATATTCGTATTGATGGAGCGATAAAAGGAAAACTCACCTGCAAAGCAAAAGTTATCATAGGACCTTTCTGGCATCATTGAGGGAGAAATTTATTGCGAGAATGCAGTAATAGAAGGACGCTTTGAAGGTATTCTAAATGTAGTGGACGTGCTACACATCAAAGAAAAAGCAAGAGTATCAGGAGAAATAAAGTCTGCTAAATTAATTGTGCAACCGGGAGCGGTCGTTAATGGCTCGTTTGATATGGGTAATGTAACGGTAGAAAAAGACCACAAGCAAACCCCTAGTGCCACAGGCAAAAATACAGAAATGTTGGGCGTGAAATTGATTGAGTCCATCACAGGTGCTTAAACCAATGCTACATGCCAACAGATAAACGCAAATGGGGAAATGCTTATCAATATATGAAATATGCAGGTTTAGCTTTTCAAATAGGTGGAACAATCATTATTTTTACGTTGATTGGAAAACAATTAGATGCTTACTTAAATATGGAGCGTCCCATTTTCACAGCTGCTTTAGCTTTGCTAGGAACTGTTGGTGGGATGTATGTCGGGCTAAAGGACTTGTTGAAATAACCAATGGCAACATTTGGCTATTATCATTTTGCATAAAAAAAGCCCCTTGAATTAAAATTCAAGGGGCTTTTTTTTTGTGCCTAAATTAGCGGATTATTCGATTCTCAACTCTTGAAGCCGATACTCCGTTCCCTCCATCACCACTAAATAGTATATGCGATAGGTTTTACCGTTGGTTTCCAGATTGCCTAAGCAGTATTTGGAGCCTTGCCCCTTTGAAGTGCCTTCGTGCATTTGACTGAATCCCATTGGTCTATTTTGATTGAAGAACGTTTGCAACTTCTGAACGGCTTGTGCTTTAGTGTAGGTACTTTCTTCTCCTAAGATAGTAAGTTCTACAGGATCGGTCATGTACTTACCCAATCCATTAGCATCTCCATTTTTGATAGCTTGAGCGATTTCGTTCATGCTATCCATTTGAAATGCCAACAAAGGCAATAGAGAACAAAACAAAAATATGTATTTCACAGGCAAAAATTTTAAATGAGTACAAAAAATTATTCTTTGATAATTTTTGAATTGTGGCGCGTTTACTGCTTGCAATAAGCACCACTCAACAAAACGTTCAAAGAAGAAAGACTATCATCACTGCTTGCATTTTTCTTTAGTATTTTAAAGATAATGCGTTGGTGACTAACACTTTTCTGTACTATTGTAACGTAAGAATGTCAAAAAGTTACAAAATTTTAACATATTTGACCTGAATTTAATGTTTCGTTAAGAAACATGGTTTGCGTACAAGTTCTGCTTGGGCAAACAGCGAATAGTAAAAAGCAAATGGCGTAATATCAGTTAATTAAGCGTAGTGGTTTCGGGTTTGGATAAATTCATATTGGAAAAAACGACGGCTTCTTTAATATTTTTAGCAAAAAGCCCTCCGTGTATAGTAGTACCAATAGGTAGTTGTTGTGCAGCAAGTGGTTTGAATTTTCTTCCAGGAGAACAGTAATAAGCAGTTAGTTTACTTCCTATTCGCTCTAGTCTTAAAGATTCTACGTCTATTTTATGACCAAACGATTCGTTTACCAAACCAGCGGGTCCGAACACGACTTTGCTGTTCATAATTTGCAAAGTAGCAATAGGTTGTTCGCCTTTATCGTCAGCAGTAAGCAAAAAACCATAATCTCCTTCAGTTGAGTGAGTCTCCAGTTTTACTTCTAGCAAAAAATCACCTTCTATTGGCATGGACAAGTAGCGCAAGGTGTTGGAGGTATCTGCTTCAAAGTGATAGGTCTGTTGGGTCGTATCGAAATGAAGAGTCTTACCTATGTTAAGGTAAGTTTTAAAGATACCCATTGACATATTAACTTGACTTTTTAATTCTGTTTCGGTCTCTTTTACTCCTTGTTGGCAACTTACAAAAGGAAATAGTGCAAGTAAAAGGAGGATAGTAATAGGATAGATGTTCATATTAGTAAAATTAATGTGATGTTTCAACTTCTTGGTTTCCAGACGACTTCTTCCACTTTTAGTAACTGCCCTTGATAACGCCCTAACACAAAAAAATAGTCTGACAAACGATTTAAGTATTGCAGCAAAATAGACTCAACAGGCTGCGCTTCGTTCAAGGCGATGACTTGTCTTTCCGCTCTTCTACATACGCACCGCGCCAAATGACAATAAGACACTAAGGGATGTCCGCCAGGCAAAATAAAATTTTTCAGAGTGGGTAATTGATGTTCCATGCTATCAATGGCTTGCTCCAACGCCAATACATCTTCTGTTCTGATGTCTGGAGTAGGCATAGATTTTTCAGGATCACTTGCCAAATTAGCTCCAATAGTAAA
Organism: Saprospiraceae bacterium; assembly: GCA_012031785.1. Taxonomy (GTDB): domain Bacteria; phylum Bacteroidota; class Bacteroidia; order Chitinophagales; family Saprospiraceae; genus JAAUTG01. Next base: position 23,419 of record JAAUTG010000015.1, read on the forward strand.
TAAAATATCTTGAATTGCTTTGAGCGTACTGCGGCTTGCGTCGTCAGTCAGCATGTCTCGCACCAAACCCACAAAGGCATTCAGCTCATCCACTGTGCCATACGCCTCTATTCTGATGTTGTTTTTCAACAAACGCTTGCCTCCAAATAAAGAAGTTTCGCCCTCGTCGCCTGTTTTTGTGTAAATCTTGAACGCCATGTTTGCTTAAAATGTTAAATAACTAATACCAATGCAACAGCAAATAACTCCATGCTGTTTTGAAACGAACAAAATAATTCTCAAGCTGCACAATTATATACTTTTGGTTGGCTCTCAAAATACTTGTGTACTGACGATAGAAACCTTTATTAGAGTGTTTAGATAATTAGCTTTTTTTTAAGAGGCTAGTGGTGCGTGTTGAATTAAGATGTACTAGCGTTTATTTCTTAAAACAGTTGTATTCAGGTACATGGCAAATAGCCAGTTGTGAATACGATTCACTAAAATCCTTATTTAATGTCAGCCTTCGAACGATTTAATGATTGGGTGCGCCAGTCTCTGATGCTCAAACTTTTAGCAGTGGGAATTTTAATCCTCATTTTGCTCATCCCAACTTCTATGGTTAATTCTCTAATTAGGGAACGCGAGTACAACAGTCAAAATGTCATTGAGGAAGTGAGCAGTGCATGGAGTAATCCTCAAACTATTGCCGGACCTGTCTTGACGGTTCCTTACAAGGAATATTACACCAACGAAAAGGGAGAAGTGTTCAACAATACGAAGTACGCGCGTTTTCTGCCGGATAGTCTAAATATTAATGGACAATTGCAAACCACCACGCGCTATCGAAGTATTTATAAAGTAGTGGTTTATGCTTCTGAGCTAAGTTTTTCTGGTAGCTTTCCAAATCCGAACTTTGAAGAATGGAAAATTGAAGAGGCGAATGTGCTTTGGGATGAAGCCTACTTATCAGTCACAATTTCAGATATGCGCGGCATTCAAAAGTCTATTAAGTTAATTTGGCGAGACACGATTGCTACCTTCTCGCCTGGCGTAGGTTTTAACATGGTATCTGATTCAAAAGAAAAAAATAATGTGGAGGATTATAATACCAGGAGTACCGATTCTGATGGCGGAATGAGTGCGAGGCTGGATTTATCCAAGCGCAGTAATACCATGAATTTTAAATTTGATTTAGCTTTAAATGGTAGTCGAAATATTTATTTTACACCTGTTGGCAAGCAGACACAAATACAACTAGCGTCGGATTGGGCAAGCCCTAGCTTTAAAGGTGCATTTTTACCTGACAACCACGAAGTTTTGGAAACGGGTTCAATGCCTACTGGGAGGTGCTGCACCTCAATCGCAATTATCCGCAACAGTCTTTAGATGCAATTTACAAGTTTAGCGGTTCACAATTTGGAGTGGATTTGATTATCCCTGCCGATTATTATCAAAAAAGTATGCGCTCTGCGAAATATGGTATCCTATTTATTGCTTTGACCTTTTTGATTTTCTTTTTTGTGGAAGTCCTGAATAACAAGCGTATCCATCCCATTCAATATATTTTAGTCGGGTTGGCGTTAGTGCTTTTCTTTACGCTTTTATTGGCTTTTTCAGAACATATTGGCTTTGAGTGGGCGTATTTGATAGCAAGCAGTGCGACTATTGCTCTAGTTGGTGTGTATTTGAGTAATGTATTCAAGGATAAAAGGCTCACGCTGGTCACAGTAGCTATCTTGATTATTTTGTACGGATTTATTTACACTTTGCTACAATTAGAAGACTTTGCGCTATTGCTTGGTAGTATTGGATTGTTTATTATCCTGAGCGTGGTAATGATTTTTACGCGAAAAATAGATTGGTATAAAGTGCGTAACTAAAGAAGAAACCTAATTTAGGTTAGTCAACTGGTTATTTGTTGGTAAGGTTCTTGGCTCATTTCCCAACAAATAACCAACTTAATAAATGACCAACCCAACAAACAACCAATTTTCATCGAAATTGTGGCAAAGCTCTAAAAGGCGATTCGTGGCACTTCTTTGACCACAAAAAATCCGTCTTCTCCCTGTTTTTGATAAAGTGGCATAAGAATAAAACCATTTTCCTTAGCTCGGATGCTGCCATAACAGTCTTCCGCCAGTACTTCCCCTTTTGAATAGGTTGAAAATTGACATAGCCCGGTCGCATCACAAATTGGTCGTTGGGCTGAATGCGATGCACATAGCGCAACTCCACTACCTTGGGTAAGTGTCGGCTATAACTTTTGAGTATTTCATCGTGTTTGCTTTCCACTTGATTTGCCTGAACGCAGCCGATGGTACGCATACAGTTGATAAGAGCAGAAATTGCTCTTCCCACAGAGTTGGGGTCATTGTGCTGACCTGCTTCCAAAGAAATAGCGATAGTATCCAATTGAAATTGCTCGGAAGTGAAAAAGTGTAACGTTGTTCCTTGTAGCCCATCTAGCATACCTAGTACGACAGGCGCATGTAGTTTGGTAGCGGTACGGATGTTTTGTTCCACGTCAGAAGTAATCGTAAAAATACCGCCAGATGCACTGGTGGTGTGTAGGTCTAATACCACTAATTTACTAGGTTGATAGGCTTCAATTTCTTGATTGATAGTTGTTATGAGGTCTAATGATTCCCAGTCTTCATATTTTAACTCCGTTACGGGTAAGTTTTTTTAGCCGATGAATATTTTGTGTTGTGAATTGACGATTAAGGTCTTTTTCTATTTGCCGACAATGAGCGTGTAGCGCGCTCAAATTGCCGCGTAACCCCAGAAAACGCCCTTTGAATCTAAAATTTGAATTTTTACTAGGTTCTTGTGCAAGCATTTCAAAAACAGTTTCAATTGCTTTTACACCTGCTGGTTCGTTGCCGTGCATTCCGCCCAGTGCAATCAGTAGTGCGCCGTGTTCATGTCCGTCATATCGGTTGATAATGCGTTGGGGAATGGTTGCGGTTGATGTCATCAGTTATGGTTGTATAAAAAATTCATCAAAAATTAATATAGTTTAAAACGTCCTTTTTTGTCAAACTCTTACCTTGCTGTTATTTAGAAACCATCTGATCTTTGAATGTTGTATCGGTGCTACCAAATCTAGAAAATACTAATCTGACCATCAGTATTTTATCTTTTTTTTGATTAGACAAAAAATACAACCAATTCGAGTTCAGAAAAACAAACTATTCAGTAATGAGAAATTTTATTTTATTGGTTATTATTACACTTTCAGGCGTATTTTGTTTGGCACAGAACGATAGAAAATTGCCTGATATTTCAATGGAAGACCTGAATGGGGAAAAAAAGCCTTGGACGAATCTAAATTGGAATAATAATCCTTACAATTTCCAATTTGCCATCGTGACAGATAGAACAGGTGGACACCGTCCGGGCATCTTTGAGGATGGCGTGCGTAAATTGAATCTCTTGCAGCCAGAATTTGTGTTAAGCGTAGGCGATTTAATAGAAGGTTATACAGAAGATTTGGACGAACTAGACCGCCAATGGACAGAGTTCAACGGCTTTGTAGATGCGCTAGAAATGCCATTTTTTTATGTGCCAGGTAATCACGATATTACCAATAAGGTGATGGAGGATTTGTGGGTGAAGCAATTTGGAACAACTTACTACTACTTTGTCTATGGGGATGTACTTTTTATGTGCATGAACAGCGAAGATCAAAATCGCGGAGCAGGTCGCGGTACTATCTCTGATGAGCAGTTTGAATGGGCAAAAAAAGTATTAGCAGCGCATCTTAACGTTCGTTGGACTTTTGTTTTCATGCACCAACCGCTTTGGCATCAGGAAGACACTAAGCGCTGGAAAGACCTAGAGTCTTTACTTACTGGCAGAAAGCATACGGTATTTACAGGACACGAACACCGCTACGTGAGTGAGCAACGCAACAACGGTAACTATTACGTACTAGCCACTACGGGCGGTGGTAGCGCGCTTCGCGGTGCGCCACTCGGTGAGTTTGACCACGTAGTTTGGATAACTATGACGGAAGAAGGACCGGTGATGGTTAATTTACAACTGGAAGGATTTTGGACAGAAAATGTAGTAAATCGTGCTACTAAAACTCGCATTGAAACTGTAGCAAACAAAGTGCCATTTCAAATAGAACCTTTATACGCTAAAAAAACCTTTAGCGAAGGTACTGTGAATGTAAAAATTACTAACGACCAAGATGTGCCAATGACTGTGAAGTTTCAAGAAGGTTTTAGCTGGGATATTAGCGGAAGCGTGGATCAACCAACTTTGGAGGTGGCGCCCAATAGTGTGGAAACAGTAACTTTAGCAATTAAAAATCGCCGCAAAACAAGCATTGCTGATTTGAAACCATTCAAGTTGAAAGCCAATGTGAGCTACGCCTTCAAGGACGCTACCGCCTTCGAAATTCCATACACTTACTACATCAAGCCAGAGCCGATGTTGGCGTTTGCAAGCAATAAAAATACAAAAAAAGTGGATGGTGAATTGAATGATTGGAGCAATTTATTTTACACTTTGCCTACTAAAGACGCTAAAAACCTTTCCGCAAAGTTCGATATTACTTATGATGATAACTATCTTTACATTGCTGCGGACGTGAAAGACGACCATTTGAAATCGCTTGTAGGCAGCTCCGTTTGGTCACAAGACCACATCGGTTTTGTGGTTAATGCCGATCCGCTTCAAAAAAGCGCAATGAATATAGGAAATCGCTGGTTCGAGGAAAGTATTTTTGCCATGGTTACGCCACAAACTCCAACTGGTGAGGTGACTGCTGATGCAAAGGTATTTTAAAAGTATGTAAACCTAATTCAGAAGGATACATACTAGAAGTCGCTATTCCATTGCAACTCATCAAAGAAAAACAAGGTGACAAGTGGAAAACAATCCGCTTCAACCTACTGGTGGGCGACCGAGACACTAACAGTAGCCAAGATTATTGGTTTACTCCCAACTGGCGTGATAATGGAATGCAGGTGGGTTCAGGAATGTTCTTTAGGTAGTGATTTTTGATGAAATACTATCTTTTTTAGCAACCTGTAAGCTGTAAAACGTTACTAAAATAAGATGCAGCCTTTCTTGACTAGAAAGGCTGCATCTTATTTTATGTATAAATTAATTCAGTTTGTTACTTATTGTCAAGTGCAATCTACCAAAAACGCACATACAAGGCAGAAAGCGCAAGTAAAATCAAAGTGATTAATAATGCAGACCCCTTATCCAGTTTAAACATACTTACTGGAATGATGTACGCGCGTTCGTTGATTTTAGGTCCGAAAAGACTCAAAATAACCATAGCCAATACCGTAAATCCGAAAGCATAACCCATGCAGAGTAAAAACGGAATCTCTAGGTTACCTGATTTATTAGGATAGGCGGTATAAATCCAAGTTTCTGCACCGAAAATACTTGGTGCAAACTCATTGAAAAACACAGACAACGCAAATCCCATGACTAAACCAACTACACCTGCCAGTGGGGTAGTGCGCTTCCAAAATAAACCCAAAGCAAAAAGGGCAAACACACCTGGACTGATATAGCCTGTGTATTTTTGAATGAAGTTAAAACCGCCTTCTCCACCAATCCCCAATAAATCCTCCCAAGTCAACAGCACTGCAATTGCCATGGCAACCACAATCGCAATGCGTCCGATGCCCACTAATCGGCTTTCCGTCGCCGTTTTGTTGATGTAATTCTTGTAAATATCTAGCGTGAAAATTGTGGAGATGGAGTTCGCTTTTCCTGCTAAACTCGCCACAATCGCTGCAGTGAGTGCCGCCATAGACAAGCCGCGTAAACCAGCAGGTAAAAATGCTAAAATAGAAGAATAGGCATTGTCAGGGTTGAACTTCCCACCCGCGTTCATGCCTTCCTGCAATTCGCCGTTTTGGTACAGCACATAAGCTGCAATACCAGGTAGCATCACGATAATAGGCATCAAAATCTTTAAAAAAGCGGCAAATAAATTCCAGTACGCGCGTTCTTAAGTCTGCACCCAAGGCACGCTGTGTGATGTACTGGTTGCATCCCCAATAATTCAGGTTTGCAATCCACTGTCCAGCAAAGTACATCGCAATACCTGGCAACATTAAATACTTATCAATATCAGTTTGCGAAGAAGCACCAGTGGGTTTAGGAATAATCATGTGGAAGTGGTCGTCAGCTTGTATTAAAAGTTGATTGAATCCTGCGATAACATCTTTCCCAAGCCCAAACTTCTCGCTAACCATAGTCAACGCTAAATAAGTAGTTGCTAAACCACCAATAATCAATACAATTACCTGAATTACGTCTGTATAACCAATCACATTCATACCCCCCAAAGTAATAAACAAGGCAAAGACGGCAAGTAAAATCAAAATAAGATGAAAGTACCCTCCTCCTACTAAGTTATTGACTGCCAATGCACCTAGATACAAAATAGAAGTTAAATTCACCAGAATGTACAAAAATAGCCAAAATACTGCCATAATTAAACTCACTGTGGAACTGTATCGCTGCTTGAGGAATTGTGGCATCGTGATAATGCCATTTTTCAGATAAATCGGCATAAAAAATACCGCTACAATGACGAGTGACAATGCCGCGACCCATTCATACGCAGCAATAGCTGTCCCCACAAAAAAACCATTTCCTGACATTCCAATAAACTGCTCAGCAGAAATATTGGAAAGCAATTAGAGAAGCACCAATTGCCCACCAAGTCAGTGAACCCTCTGCTAAAAAATAATCCTTTGTGTTAGCAGGTCCGCTCAATTTAGAGCGATAAATGTAATAGCCATAGCTCGCTATCAATAAAAAATATAGCCCAAAAACGAGCCAATCTGTAATTTGTAAGCCGTCTGTCCGCATTGTTAAAAGATTAGTTTGTCGTTTGTACGAAATAGTTTGATATTTTGGTGGCTGGGATTTTCATATCAAAAGCAAAGCCTTATCCATAGCCATAAAATCTTTTGTAGCGGCAATATTGCGAAAAATGTATAGTATAAACAAATGTCAGTACAAATTCATAGTCCTGTTCCAATTTTACATCTGTTTTTAGCTAAGTTCAAGTGGTATAAGATATTAAAGTGTAGGGGTTTATGAGGCGAATTTTCACGCCCACAAATCGTAAAACCAAAACTAACAGCCCCATCACAGGAAATCAAAAACTACGCCGCCGCCATAAACCCAGCCAGTTTGCCCAAGGCGAGTTTTCATCTTTAGCCAAGGGCTGTAAAAAGTTGAGTCTCTCAACACCAGCGTTTGATATTGAACCGTTTTTTCGTGTAAATAGTAAAGTGTGTCTCCTGATTGAAGTTCCACCACGACACTGCTTTCCAAAGTAGGAAAAGTACGCATTCGCAATTGATCCACCCACACTGTGGCAACAGTTGGTATCAAGGCTAATGCTTTGGTGGTATCTAAATCTGTAAGGTCTTTATCTGAAGTGCTAGGCATCTGTGGGGTATTTTCTTTACAATTAATTAACCCCAACGTTAAAAAAATGATAAATCCCCAATTTAGTGAGCGGTGTAGCATAGCATGAACGTTTATTATTAAAAAAGAAATACAATATGATTTCAAACCTACTTGCCGATTAATGGTTTTTTAATAAATAGCATACAAATACTTCTTCTTCAGCAAAGTACCCATTAAAAGGTATTTTAATGAAACTATTTATTACTATTTATATCCTTTATGGATGCGTTGCGTAAAAATAGTAAATCAAAAAAATATTTTCGGCTTTTTTTCACCCATAACATTAAGAGAGATGAGGAGGATTTGCAAAGTATTGTTTTTAGCTCTTTTTTTCAAACCGCCCTTTTGGGGAGTGTGGAAGTGCAGTTGAGGTATATTGATGAATACAAGCAATTAGCAATCAAAGAAATGGAGCGCACTGGTATTCCAGCAAGTATTAAAATAGCGC
>JAAUTG010000188.1 GCA_012031785.1 Saprospiraceae bacterium
TTTTTCAAAAGTTTATGAAAAAATGTATGGACCTTTTTTTATCGAACGAGCCATATTAGTATTTAATTCGACTTTCTGATAAGTACAAGCAAATTGCTTGTAGCAAATACCCAGCAGTCACTATTTATTAACAGTTTTTCTTCTCGAAACAATAAGTTTAGAAGAGGGCTTCGTGCGGCTTCTAGTCTTCTGTCCTTTCGCCATGATACCTGTACGTGAACGCGGGTGACCACCTGACTGGCGACCTTCACCACCACCCATTGGGTGATCCACAGGGTTCATCGCTACCCCCCTAACTCGTGGACGTCTTCCTAACCAACGCTTACGTCCAGCCTTACCCAATACTTGAAGTCCATGGTCAGGATTAGAACAAGTACCAATTGTAGCACGACAAGTCAACAAGATACGACGTACTTCACCTGAAGGTAGTTTAATAACTGCATACTTGTCTTCTCGACCAGTCAACGTGGCTGAACTACCAGCACTTCTCACTAGAGCAGCACCTCTTCCTGGTTGCATTTCAATTGCATGAATCTCAGCACCCAAAGGGATACTTTTCAGAAACATCGTGTTGCCCACGTCTGGCGTAGCTGTATCACCAGACATTAGCGTACTACCAACTTTCAATTTGTTGGGAGCTATAATGTAGCGCTTCTCTCCGTCCTCATATTCCAATAGCGCAATATAAGCCGTTCTGTTTGGATCGTACTCAATTGTTTTTACCAAAGCGGGGATACCGTCTTTGTTACGCTTGAAGTCTATTACACGATACCTACGCTTGTGGCCGCCGCCTCGGTTACGCATACTTCTACGTCCCTGATTGTTTCGTCCGCCTGACTTTTTTATAGGTTCAAGCAAGCTTTTTTCAGGTGTATCCGTAGTAAGTTCTGTGTAAGCATTACCTACTCTGTATCGAGTACCTGGTGAAATAGGTCTATATTTTCTTGTTGGCATTGTAAATCACTTGAAGTGTTCAATTACTCAAATTTTCTGCTATCTATTGACCTTAATAAGGCTACTACAAGTTGCTAAAGAAGTCAATTTCTTCTCCTTCTGCAAGACGCACTATTGCTTTCTTATAAGCAGGCTTAAGACCCTTAGAAGAGCCGTTACGTGTATTTCGAGTGCGCAGTTTAGCTGGTAAAATAAATGTATTTACTGACTCAACTGTTACACTATACATATCCTGAACAGCTTTCTTAATCTCTATTTTATTTGCACCCTTATTAACAATAAAGGTGTATTGTGTCAACTGTTCTGTTTTCTTTTCGGCTTTTTCTGTGATAAGGGGTCGAACTAATATCTCTCTGTCTGATGTCATCTCACAAAGTATTATGGAAGCTGATAAAATAAAATATATCTTTCTTCAAAAGAAATTAAGAATAATTCAATAGCCTTAACTACTCTCTACAAATTTTCCACTAATTTAGCTATTGAGCCTTCAGAAAGAATTAGCTTACTGGCTCTCAAAATTTGATACGTATTCAAATCCTGTGAACGCATCACCAAAGTCTTTTGAATGTTTCTGCTTGATAGATAAACTTCTTTTTCATAGTCTGCAGTAACTACTAAGCTCTTCGTCTTTTCAGCATCAACATTTATTGCTTTCAAGAACTTGAGATAGTCTTTAGTCTTTGGTGCAGAAAAAGAAAAATCTTCTACTACAATTAAGTCCCCAGATTTTACTTTATCTGCTAAAGCAGATTTTCTAGCCAAGCGTTTAATTTTCTTGTCCAGTCTTATTTCGTAATTTCTAGGCTTAGGACCAAATACTCGTCCACCACCTGGAAACAAAGGGCTATTAATATCCCCCGCACGAGCACCACCAGTACCCTTTTGGCGTTTCAATTTCCTTGTAGAACCTGATATTTCGCTTCGTTCTTTTGATTTGTGTGTACCTTGACGCTGATTCGCTAGGTACGCCTTCACAGACAAATAAACCACATGTTCATTTGGAACAATCCCAAACACATCTTCAGGCAACTCTACTGAACGCCCTGTATGCTCTCCATTTATATTTAAAACTTCTACCAACATGGCGTACTATTATTTCTTTTCTAAAACAACAAATGAACCATTATGTCCAGGTATAGCTCCTTTTACCACAATTAAATTCTGATCAGGGAACACCTGTAAAACTTCTAAATTCTTAATTTTCACTCTTCCACCTCCGTCGCGTCCAGCCATTCTACGTCCCTTGAAGACACGAGCAGGAAAAGAACAAGCACCGATAGAACCAGGAGCACGCTGACGGTTATGCTGACCGTGCGTAGCTTCTCCAACCCCAGCAAATCCGTGTCTCTTCACAACCCCTTGAAACCCCTTACCCTTTGAAGTGCCTACTGCGTGTACTTTATCTCCTTTCTTGAAAATTTCATCCACTAATATAGCTTCTCCTAGTTGCTTGGTTACCGCTTTAAAGTCACGGAATTCTTGCACATATCTTTTAGCACCTGTTCCTGCTTTCTCAAAATGTCCAGCAAGTGCTTTGGGTGTATTTTTTTCTTTTCTTTCTCCATAACCGAGTTGCATAGCAGAATAACCATCTGATTCCGCTGTCTTTACCTGTGTTACTACGCATGGACCTGTCTCAACAACAGTACATGCCACATTACGTCCTCTGTCGTCATACACGCTGGTCATGCCGACTTTCTTACCAATTAATCCATTCATGGATATGGAATATTTGATTATAAGGTGTTCAAGCACAAATTATGAAATTATCTATTACTAAGAATAGTTAAGCCCTAAATGTACCATTGAACACCAGGTTATCAATATTAAACCTGATTTTAAATCGAACCCGCAATTTTAAGCCACCTTTTGATTAGCAGTGAAACACTAGCATACAAAAGGGAAACCTCTTATATTGTCCTAAGACTACTACTGAACTGATTGTAAAAAGGTCACGTCAACTTAACCTGAATATCTACCCCACTCGGAAGTTCCAATTTAGACAGTGCATCTACTGTCTTTTGTGTAGGTGTGTAAATTTCAATCAAGCGCTTGTGTGTGCGCAACTGGAACTGCTCCCCGAGATTTCTTATTGACGTGCGGTGAACGAAGCACGGTGAAGATCTCTTTCTCGGTAGGCAGCGGAATCGGTCCAGCTACAACAGCACCACTGTTTCGGACGGTTTTCACAATCTTCTCCGTTGATTTATCCACTAAATTATGATCGTAAGAACGGAGTTTGATGCGAATTTTCTGATTCATACCAAAATATCAATTAAAAGATATATAATTTTAATGTTGGATAAGCACGCACTTTTTTGCGTGCTTATTCCTTTTCTTATTTACGCTACATAGTAAATAAACTATGTAATTCAAATACGCTTAAATACTTTTACAATAATGCTTTGATAATAGGCATATTGTGACTTTAAAATCAAATATCACTATTCTACGTTGACCCATACAAAGGGTTACTTAGATGACTTTGACTTTTCAATTACCGCTTTTGCAATACCTGCTGGAGCAGGAGAATAATGTGCGAATTCCATACTTGAATTTGCACGTCCAGATGTGTTAGTACGTAAGTCCGTAACATATCCAAACATCTCAGAAAGAGGCACTTCTGCCAAAATCTGTATCACACCACCAGTTCGTGGCTCTTGGTTCTTAACCAAACCTCTACGTCTGTTTAAGTCTCCAATCACGTTACCTACATATTCATCTGGCGTAATTACTTCCAGTTTCATGATAGGCTCCATCAACGTAGGACCTGCTTTTGATGCTGCTTCTTTGAAACCTTCTTTAGCACAAAGCTCGAAAGCAATCGGTTTCGAATCCACTGCGTGCATAGAACCATCGTAAACTCTGACTTTCATGCTATCTATGTTATAGCCAGCAAGTACGCCATTGTTCATCATGGAGGTAAAACCATCTCTGATAGGCTTCATATAGTTCTTGTCTATTGAACCCCCTACTATATCCCAAACAAATTGCAACTTCTCCTTACCATTTTTGAAGTCTTCACTTTCTAGGAATGCCTCATCAGCTGGGCTTAACTCAAATTCCATGTCAGCAAATAGACCAGAACCACCTGACTGCTTTTTCAAGCGTTCACGGTGCTTTACCGATTTAGTAAGTGCTTCCTTATAGTTTACCTGTGGCTCGCCCTGTGTTACCTCAAGTTTGAATTCCCTTCTTAAACGGTCAACAATAATTTCCAAGTGCAACTCACCCATACCGCTGATTACGGTTTGGTTAGTATCCTCGTCAAAACGCACCTTGAAGGTAGGATCTTCTTCTGCTAATTTAGCTAGAGCCATACCCATTTTGTCCACATCTTTTTGTGTCTTTGGCTCTATCGCCAAACCAATAACTGGTTCAGGGAAGACCATGCTTTCTAACACAATAGGATGGTTTTCATCACAAAGTGTATCCCCTGTCTTTATTTCTTTGAAACCTACTGCCGCTGCAATATCACCTGCTTGAACACCGTCAATTGGATTTTGCTTATTGCGTGCATTTGGTAAATACGAGAGATACGTTCTTTCTTGCCTGAACGTGAGTTTAATACGTAAGAACCTGCGTCCAATTTACCAGCATACACCCGGAAGAAAGCCAAACGACCAACAAATGGGTCAGTAGCAATCTTGAAAGCTAATGCAGTGAAAGGCTCATCTGTAGATGGCAATCGCTGAATATCTTCACCTGTATCTGGATTAGTACCTTTGACCACACCTCTATCTAAGGGTGAAGGCAAAAACTCACATACTGCATCTAATACTGCTTGTACACCCTTGTTCTTGAAAGCAGAACCGCACATCATTGGTACGAATTTGCATCCATTACTGCACCACGAACTGCTTTTCGCATTTCATCAACAGAAATTGAGTCTGGGTCTTCAAAGAACTTATCTAGTAAAGAATCATCGTAGTCTGCAACTGCTTCCAACAACTTTTCTCTATACTCAGAAACTGTATCTTTCAAATCTTCTGGAATTGGAATTACGTCATACGTCATTCCTTGGTCTTGCTCATTCCATACGATGGCTTGGTTAGTCACTAAGTCCACCACTCCTTTGAATCTTTCTTCTTCACCGATTGGAATTTGTAAAGGAATTGCCTTAGAACCCAACTTTTCTTCTACGTCTTTAACAACAGCGAAAAAGTTTGCCCCCGAGCGATCCATCTTATTTACAAAGCCAATACGTGGTACTTTATAATTATCTGCTAAACGCCAGTTTGTTTCAGACTGCGGCTCAACACCACTTACTGCGCAAAACAGGAAAACTAGTCCATCCAATACTCTCAATGATCTATTTACCTCAACAGTAAAGTCAACGTGACCAGGAGTGTCAATGATATTGATGGTATAGGGCTGGTCTTTCCACTTCCAAGAAGTCTTAGTAGCAGCAGAAGTAATAGTAATACCTCTTTCTTGCTCCTGTTCCATCCAGTCCATAGTAGCCGCACCATCGTGCACTTCTCCAATTTTGTGACTGATACCTGTATAATATAGAATACGTTCAGTTGTCGTGGTTTTCCCTGCATCAATGTGAGCAGCAATACCAATATTTCGAGTGAATGTTAAATCAGCCATGATTGATAGCTTTGATAAATGGTAAATATTTATTGATAATCTTAAAACACCACCAACATTTTAATCTCGCTAAAGTTGTGCAATTGAAACAATAACAACTACGACTTAAAGTGTGCAAAGGCTTTATTTGCCTCTGCCATTTTGTGCATATCTTCTTTACGTTTGACAGCCGCACCTTCGCCCTTGCTGGCTGCAATAATTTCTGCTGCCAACTTTTCTGCCATTCCTTTTCCACTTCTGTTTCTGGAGAATTGGATTAACCACTTCATCCCTATTGAAACTTTACGCTTTGGACGTATTTCAGTAGGAATCTGAAAGGTAGCTCCACCAATTCTTCGGCTGCGCACTTCTACAGAAGGAATCACATTTTGTAACGCTTTTTTCCAAAGCGCAAGTTCGTCCTGCTTTGTACGCTCTCTTATTAAGTCCATAGATTCGTAAAACACATGAAAAGCAGTACTTCTTTTACCGCTTAGCATCATGTTGTTCACAAACTGTGTGACCAATGGATCGCTATATCTTGGATCCGGTTGTATAACTCGTAACTTAGGTTTTCTTTTTCTCATCGCTCACTTTAAATAGGCGTAAAACCTTACTTAATATTAGCCAACGTATAATTCCTTTTTTTGCTCTAAAGCCTGTGTTAAGGAATACCGCTTATTGACCTTTCAATTACTTTTTCTTCTTAGCTCCAGCCGCTGGTGCTGCTGCTTGTCCTGGTTTAGGTCGCTTTGTACCATACTGTGAACGACTTTTCTTTCTACCATTCACCCCCGCAGTATCCAAAGCACCTCTAACGATAGTATATCTCACCCCTGGCAAATCTTTTACACGACCACCCCTAACCAATACGATAGAGTGTTCTTGTAGATTATGCCCTTCTCCTGGAATATAAGCAATCACCTCAATCTGATTAGTCAAACGGACTTTAGCTACCTTTCGTAAAGCAGAGTTTGGCTTTTTTGGCGTTGTTGTGTAAACGCGCGTACAAACTCCACGTCTTTGAGGACAGGCATCAAGTGCACGAGACTTGCTCTTTTGTATGATTTGCGTTCTTCCTTTTCTTACTAATTGATTGATAGTAGGCATAAACCTTTATTATAAAACTGAAAAATTACCTTTTTCAAAAAGCGAATGCAAAATTACGACTATTTTATAGACTACCAAATACTTTTACTTTTTTTTATTTTTTTTATTTCTCCATCAAACTTTTTCGTGGTTTGTTCTTCGATTTGTCTCAAATTGAGCGTTTGTTTGAAGTTTTAACTTACAATTAATAATATGCCCCTATAACATTGACGTTAAAATCTACGTTAAAGTAAGTTGAAATAGAGTACGAGTAAGTTTCAACAAAAATATTATTTGAGTTATTAACCAATTTTATAATTATTACTATGAAAAAGTTTTTCTTTCTCTTCGTTTTATTAATTATATTAGCTTGTAACCAATTACAAGCTCAAAATTATACGTCTGCTGTTGGTGCAAGACTGGGAAGTCCGATTTCTTTATCTTACAAAATGTTTATTTCTGATCAAAATGCCCTTGAAGGGTATATCGGTTTTCGCGACAATGCGAGCTATAATTGGTTTTCTATTAGTGGAGCCTATTTGGTGCATCGTCCACTTGAGATTGAGGGTATTGAAGGCTTGGATTGGTATTTTGGTGGTGGTGGTTCTGTTTTTTTTTGGAGTTATCCAAACGGTACTGTTGATAATTACAGCACGACTACGCTTGGTATTCAAGGCTATCTTGGGTTAGAGTACACGTTGAGCAATATTCCATTGAATTTTACAATTGACTGGATTCCGACTATTTTTATTGGGAATAACCTGTTTGTCAATAGCTTTGGTGGCGGATATGGCTCTGTGGGCGTTCGATATGTTTTGAACAGTAACTAGTAAGTAGCTTTCAGTTACTTAATTTTTGGTCTTTAGTTGTCTTAAGAATTGGCATATTTGGTGGGCTATTTTTCGTTTAAATTTGTTGATTTTAAATCAGCTAATTCCAATGTCTAAAGATCAAGGATAAGTAAAAAGTAGCACAACATCAACTATTAGAATAAATCTGGTTCTTAGAAAGTTACAGCGGAAATACGATTTTGTAAGTCCCGCAACAACTTTCTAAGAACCACAAATCTATCACATGGCACACCTCAGCACTTCAGCAATAAGCAACGGATACGTCCACCTAGAAGTAGAAAATCATATTGGAACAATCACGTTTTTTCATCCCGCTCATAATTCACTACCCAGCAGTTTGCTACTAGAACTTGTCCAAACCTTGCGGTTAGCTGGTGATGACGCGGCAATCCGTGTGGTGGTACTAAAAAGTGCAGGTGAAAAAACTTTTTGTGCAGGTGCCAGTTTTGATGAACTATCTGAAATACAAGACTTTGAAACAGGAAAGCTATTTTTTATGGGTTTTGCTAATCTGATTAATACTATCAGAAAATGCCCTAAAATAGTGCTTGGAAGAGTACAGGGCAAAGCGATTGGGGGAGGTGTAGGTATAGCAGCAGCTACTGATTACTGCTTTGCCACAGAACAAGCTGACATCAAACTAAGTGAACTTACTATTGGAATAGGACCTTTTGTCATTCATCCAGCTGTGGAGCGAAAAATAGGTTTAGTTAGCATGACCCAACTTTGTTTAGAAGCACAAACTTGGCAAAGTGCTTTTTGGGCAAAGGATAAATGGCTTGTTTTTGAACTGTATTGCCCGACACAACGCGCATGGATAGTGCTATTCAAACCCTGGCTAGTCAATTGGCTACTTACAGCACTGATGCTTTGTACGAATTGAAACAGGTTCTTTGGAACGGCACTTCAGATTGGGACATTTTGCTGGAGGAACGAGCTGCTATTAGCGGTCGTTTGGCACTATCAGATTTTACAAAATTGGCAATAGCTAATTTTAAGGCAAAACGCTAGGAGGAATATTTCAACAATTATTCCTCCTTTGTACCCAAATAAAATTTCAGGTTTC
This sequence comes from Saprospiraceae bacterium, assembly GCA_012031785.1. Taxonomy (GTDB): domain Bacteria; phylum Bacteroidota; class Bacteroidia; order Chitinophagales; family Saprospiraceae; genus JAAUTG01. Next base: position 8,536 of record JAAUTG010000188.1, read on the forward strand.
TTACTGTACGCTAAACGGCACTACAATTCGAGTATCATCCCAGATCATAGTCATATTTACATTTTCGCCTTGCTCAAAAGCAATAGTGAATTGCTCCACTGTTTGAGGTAAAGTTTCTACAGGTACTTCTAATTGAAGTGCATCCGCAGCAGGGTCTCTACTGGCTTCGCCGCTGAAATTAACGCCCCAACCGTACATTTTACTGTTAAAAATAACGGTCCAGCTCGTTTCGTTTGGAATGGTCCATAACGTGTATTTGCCAGCAGCTAGTGTTTTTCCATCAATGGTCAAGTCCGTGCTGGTAGTGAAAGTGGTCGGCTCATTAGCTCCTGTTCTCCAAACTTTTCCGTAAGGCAGTAAGTCGCCAAAAACATCTCTTCCTTTTTTGTAAGGACGATTGTAGAACACTTCCATCTTTGCATCTCCCTGCTCAAAATTAACAGTCTGCTCTGGGCTTGCCTTCTTAGTTTGAGTTTGCAACACTTTGAAAGCAACAAATAAAACTGCTGCCAAAATACCTAGTACAATAAGTACCCATTTTAGAATTTTCATTGCGAATCGGTGTTTAAATTTATGAAGAATAAGTTTAATTACGACGTAAGTTATCTGATTGTAAAAAGCAAAAATTCTTATTAAAGATTTGCTTTCCTTACGAACCTTTACAACAAGCAAAAGTTGCTGATAGTCCAATAATTTTATTGCCTATACTGCCCATTTTATTTTCTCTCTACCCTACTCACTTTCCAGTTTGAAAGAACGTCGGTGGTGTATCGTCACTCCAAATTGCTGAATCGCCTGACGGTGCTTTTGAGTAGGATATCCTTTATTTTGTTGCCAGTCGTATTGCGGAAATTGCGCACTTAATTGTATCATGTACTCGTCGCGGTGAGTTTTGGCAAGAATAGAAGCCGCAGCAATGGACTGATA
>JAAUTG010000016.1 GCA_012031785.1 Saprospiraceae bacterium
CGGCACGCGATTTACTTGAACAACTTTAATGCGTGTGAGAAGGTATTATAGTTAATAATGCTATGCAATTGGCTTTTGCTGTTCAATATTTGCCCAAACACAAGCACTTTTGAGCAAAAAGCAATAGCAAGTTGCACAACATCAGTAGCTTAGCCAATCGTACAAAAAGTAAATTGATAACAATGAAATACATTAGCAAAAGCGTAGTAGAAGGCGCGATGAGTTATAAGGAATATGCTCAGCAGGTCAATGATTTATATGAACGCCACGAGACCACAGGCAATGACCACAGCGAAGCAATGTTGCATTATACTAGCCTTAACATTGCGAGAATGAAGCGTTTAGATAGAACCACAACCCTGACGGAAACTTCAATCGCTTTTTTGAATCACCTACAAACGCCACAAGTTTGGTTAGTGATTACAGAAGGCTGGTGTGGTGATGCCGCACAAATTTTACCTGTGGTTCACGCTATGGCGAAGCAATCACCTTACGTGGAGCTCAAGCTAATTTTACGCGATCACCATTTGGATATAATGGATGCCTTTTGACTGATGGCGCACGGTCTATCCCTATCTTGTTGGTGCTGGACGCAAATACGCTGGAGGTGCTTACGACTTGGGGACCTAGACCTTTAGCCGCGCAAGCCATGATGTTGGAAGCAAAGGAAAAGGCACGCGATTTGGCACCAGAAGCGAAAAAAGCCTATTGGGAACAAGTTAAAACTGATATTCACAAATGGTACGCAACAGATAAAACCAAGCATACACAAACTGAAATTGTGGAAACCTTGCAAAAAGTCATCACGAAAAGTGAAGTACAGTGATTGATGAGTTAGTGTTATGCGACTGGCTATTGGGTTGTAAGGTCATTTGACGATGTTTTTACTTTCGAGAGGAATAACTTTCGCAGATGATGGCATAGTTAAGGTATTAAACTGGCTACTTTTTGAAGTAAATAGTTGGATATAACGCCTCAAAACGAGCCTTTTACATCCCAATAATTGACCAATTCCACCAATAATTGTATCCTTTATATCAGCCATAAATCTAACAATTTGTTAACAAACAAGAAAAGTCTGCTCAAACACATTGCTTTGATTTTTAAATCTTTACAAAATAATACCCATCAAAGCAATGTAGTAAAACGTAAAAAAGTATTAAACCAAAGGGAATTGAGGTTAAACAATCTTAAAGCATTAGCGAGACACTGAAAAATCCTTTAATATTGTATAGGATTTAAACATCATCGTTCGTTGACAAATTTTGTGGTTTGGTAGTCTATGAAAGGCAAAAGTGATGCTTTCATTTGGTTGTCTTTCAGGGCTATGAAAATTGTCGAAAAAATCAAACATCATCATGACAATGAGAAAATGCTTTTGCAAGTGTGTTTATGCTTTTAGGGATGGCAGCAACGGCACAAGTGGAACTGAAAATCAATGCTATTGGTGCATTGTTCAGTAGCCCTGATTTGTCTGTTGAATTTGGAGTTGCGCCGAATGTCGGCGTAGAAGTAGGGCTTGGCTTAAACTTTGGTAAAATTAGTATTGAAGAAATAGACTTAAAGCGCAATGGATTGACACAGTTTGTAGCTGGGAAATACTATTTCAACGACAAACAACAACACGATGGATTTAATGCAGGCTTATACTTGAGCGCAAACCAGACTGCTTTCAAAGCAGAGGTGCCAGATCAGGCTGACGAAAACTTTCGACTTAACAATTTTGCAATTGGCTTCATTGCTGGTCAAAAATGGGTAGGGCAAAACAATATCATTTTTGAGATTGATTTAGGACTTGGTAGGGCTTTAATCAATGAAATCACCTATGAAGAAGAAGACGCTACTATTGACTTATCCAGTATTCCGTTTGTCAATATAGATTTACTGGGTCGCGTAGCAATAGGTTATCGTTTTTAATGTAATGTCTCTAGCAAATAATACCATCTAAGGTTATATAACATAGAGAGCCTCTGATAGAGGCTCTCTTGTCACTGTCGAGACCATTTTAACGCGACAATAAAGTAGGATAGCGTAATATAATCTTTTCGGAATCAGCATTTTTGTGCTTTTCAGGCTAAATTATTTTAGCGCTCTCTACTACCTTCTTATAATTAACAATAAGTGTTGCTCTAGTGTGTGAAAGTTGGCTACACAATCATGAACTGAATAAACTTAATTTATTCTTCCAAGATGAGCCTAATCCTTTTTTTACAAAAGTTTGTAAAGTATTAAATTAATTTCCAAAATTTAGTTATGGTACCCTACTCAAAGTTTTGCTTCTTGTAGCATACGAAGCGATAATAACTAAAAAGTAATTTCAATTTGCTCGTGTAACAGTTTACAGCTTTCTAAATTCAGTGGCAAAGGTAGATGGCGAATATTTAAAAAAAACGGCAAATCATACTAAAAAACGGCAAAGTTTAAGGAAATAAAATATCGGAAGGTAGTCTGCCGAAACGTTCTTTGAAAATTCTAGAAAAGTAGCTAGGATTTTCAAAGCCCACAGCATGAGCTACTTCTGCTACGGTATGATAGGTTTTAGTTTCAATCAACTGGCGTGCACTTGATAAGCGAGCCTCCTTGAGGTAATGTGCAGGCGAAATACCTGTATAGGTTTTTACTTTATCTCTCAAATTGCGCTCAGAAATATTCATTTCTTCTGCCATTTTTTTTACATCAAATTTAGAGTCAGATAATTTAGTTAACACGACTGTTTCTAATTGTCTAAGCCAAATATCGTTGAAGGATACTGTGATTTGTTCTTCCACTTTTTCGTGCATATAGATTTTTCTACTACTGGCATGTTCCAATAGGTTGTGAACGCGCGCCAAAAGTTCTTCCACAATAAAAGGTTTATTCAAATAATCATCTACCCCTAAGCGAAGTGCTTGCAATTTATCTGCTAATTCCGTTCTTGCTGTAAGCATGATGAAAGGGATTCTACTCCATTTGCGGTTCAACCGCAACGCATCTAGTAGTTGCAAGCCATCCATTTCTGGCATCATCATGTCAGAAATTACCAAATCAATAGAATGTTCTTCCAATACTTGGATGGCTATTTTCCCATTACTAGCTTGAAACACTTGGTATTTCTCCGCCAGCACTGACTTAATATAGGTAAGCATATCAAAACTATCTTCTACAACTAAAATGGTCTGAATTTGCTCGTATTTGAAAGTACCTAAAGCGGTGTTGTTTTCTTGAGTATGCTGGTTGGTGGGCAATTTTATTAATTTTTCATTGGCACGTCCTAATTTCATGGGAAAGCTAAAAGTAAAAAGGCTACCCTTTTTCCATTCGCTCTCCACCGTTAAGTCACCTTGCATCAAGTGAGCGTATTCTTTGCTTAGTGCCAAACCTATACCCGTACCACCTTTCAAATTTCGACTTGGTTGCTTGGATTGAAAATAGCGTTGAAAGATAAAAGGTATGTCTTCCTGATGAATCCCTATTCCGTCATCTATCACTTGAAGTTGGATATATTGTTCTTTCACTTCGGCTCGCAAGGTTACTGTGTTGCCTGTTGTGCAGAATTTTAAGGCATTAGAAAAGAGGTTGTTGATGATTTTCTGACATTTACCTTCATCTATTAACAAAATTAACTGATGTGGTAGTGTGTATTCGAATTGTAAGTCAATATTCTTCAATTGAGCATAAGGCTGATAAGCGGTAATAATTCTCGATAGGAACGGAAAAAGTGCTACGTCTTTCTCTAGTAATTCTAGTTTATGTTGTTCTAGCTTTGATAAGTCGAGTATTTCTTCCGTCAGTTGCAACAACTGTTCTGCATTTTGGATAGCGTACTTGATTTTACTCTTTACGAATGGATTAATTTCTTTTGTACTCAATATCTCTTGTAAAGGCGCAATCAATAAAGTTAATGGCGTTTTCAACTCATGAGTAACATTGGTAAAAAAGTTAGATTTGAGTTCATCTAAGGATTTCAAAGCTGCGGCTTGTTCTTCAATCGTTCTTTTATCCTGATGAATTTGTAAGGTACGTTTTGCAATTTCACGCTCTAACACTTTTTGTCGAGTACGTAAATAGTGGATTCTCATTCTAAACAAGTTAATGACTAGCCCAATAACTAACAAAATAGCCGCCATAATGAACCACCACCGTAGATAAATTGGTCTTTCAACAATTAACTTGAGATCAATAGTTTTATTAGACCATTCATTACCGACAATACGTACTTTTATTTTGATTTGGTGTTCGCCGTAAGATAGGTTGTCAAGACGAATGATATTTTCTTTCTGAATAACCCAATCTCCAGACTTCATCTCATCTAGCATCCACCCATATTCCACGTTGGGTAACTCTTTGTAGATCAAAGCAGATACTTCCAATGTCGTAAACTTTTGATGGGGTTTCAGGACGATAGTTTTATTTTTTATGGCACCTTGTAGTTCGTTGGTATAGTTTCTTGTTATTCCGTCAAAATTACTTGCTGCCACAAGGCACAAGCGAGGCTGTTCATAAAAGGTATTGCGCAACTTATTAGGATGAAAAGAGACCAAACCATCTACTGTACCAAAATAAAATAGACCATCTTGATCTTGAAAATGAGCTAAATAATTAAATTCATCACTAGGTAGTCCATCTTGTTTGTAAAAAGTTCTAGTGGTATAATTTTTTGTATTAAAGCGGATTAGTCCTTGGTTAGAAGGCATCCAAAAGTAGCCTGACTGATCTTCATAAATAGCATGAATGGTGTGGTGCGAAAGTCCATCTTTTGGAGTAAATACCCTATATTCTCCTGTGGCTCTGTTCCAGCGAATTAGTCCTAATCCGTTAGCTGCCAACCAAAACAACCCATCTTTGTCTTGATGAATATATCGAATCTCTTGATAGGGCAATTCTGGATAAGGTACTAAAAACTATCTATCACTTGCCCATTCTCACGTAGTAAATATAGTCCTTTGGGTGTTCCCGCCCATACGCCTTCGTTGTTTCTGTACAAACAATAAATCATTACATCCTTGAAAAGAGTAGGTTTGATGGTTTTTGTAAAGGGATAGATATTATACAAACCTTTGGTTGTACCAAAAAGCAGCGTCCTATTTAATCCCGCTAAGAACGTATATCCACCTTCTCCATCCCAGTAAAGCGAGTGCAGTTCTTTATTTTTGTTAATGTCGTTTACTTCATTGCTGTGTTTGCTGCCATAAATCACATCTTGGTGAGTAATCATGGCTAGAGAATGCCGATTCGTGTAATAAGATAATTCCTGTACTTCCTTAGTTTTACAATCAATAGTAAACATTCCTTTGTAGGTGCTTACATAAATCAACCCATCCAATTCAGTAATTCCCCTGATACTGTAAGAATTATATTGATCAGTGAGGTATTGAGAAAAGTTATTTTTTTGAACGCTAATACTAAAAAGCCCGTCTTTAGAAGCAAACCAAAAGCTGCCACTGCTGTCTAAAAAATAATTTGTGCCTAGAAAATCGTCCTTTTTGAAATAGTCAGATAGTTTGAATAAGGTGGGATTGACTTTATGACCGATGTAAACTTCATCATCTGTCTTATTAAAAATTAAATTGTTGTGTGAAAAAAAAGAAGAAACTTTATTTCGTATTTGTAGATTATCTCCATACCAACGCTGCGTAGGAAGTTCTAGCAAGGTGTATGTTTTTTGTTGAGTGCCTTCTATTTTAGTGAATTTCACGGTGTTAGGGTCTTGATTTTCTATATTTCCTAACCATAAATTGGCTTCACTATCCATGTAAGGCAAAGTCTCTTGCAAGCTATCCAAGGAAAATGTCTTTTTGACTTGTCCTTGAATGTCTAGCAGTTGTAACTGTGGAAGGGTTCTGTCAAACATGAAATATTCTTCTGCTCGATATGGGAAAAAAAATGTACTAACGGATCGGTGTTTAGGTACTTTGCCCACCGTTTTCCAAGTTCCATCGTACTGATAAATTTTTTCATTTTCCCCAAATAACCATATTACTTGGTTCAAGCACCGAATATTATATTTACTTAATGAGTCTAAAGGTACACTGGTGTTCAGATACTCGTTCAAACTGACAATTTCTTCGGTTCTCAGGTCAAGTACATCAATAGATAAACCATCTACCTGAGTTCCAATGAACCAAATATTTTGATGCACATCTTCAAGAATACGGATAACATTAAAGAAGTTAGCATGGTGTGTAAGTGGGCTATACTGCTTGAACTTGTACCCATCAAAGCTCACTACTCCTTCTTGAGTTGCCATCCAAAGCACCCCTCTACTGTCCTCAAAAAAGGAATTGATTTTCCAAGTAGGCAAACCATCCCGTGTATTCCAATGCTCAATGATGAGATTAAAATTATCATTTGGTAGAGAAAATGCTTGTGAAGAGCAAAAAGACCCAAAAACAAAAATAATCAGAAGAATAACCAGTAAACGATTAATACGCCACTTGATGCCAAATTGAGCATTTAGTTTTATATTTTTGTAATTAGCTTGGAAAGTATTTCTGAACGATGTAAGATTAGAGTAAGCTAATACGTGTTTCATTATTATTTTAACATAAAAATCAAAAATAATTTATAACTTTAGCTTATCACTCTTTGTGCTTGAAGTTTAAGCAGCCTAGTAGGGCAGTTCAACTTTAGTTATTGGCTGATTAGCTATTATAACAACTAGCAAGTTCACATTAACCATTTGCAGTTTTGTTACTTTACAGTCAAGATTTTAAAGCGTCAAATATGAGACTTTGTCGAGTAAACTTACCAACAAACAATCAATTGTATAAGTTAACTAAACGAAATTACTGTAGAGAAGATACAGATTTTTTGACTCTATTTAAGCCTGCATAATAAATTAACCACCACTTATCGTTGATTTTAGCAAATCTTCTCTCTATGGCATAATCTCCACTCTGGTGTAAAATTTGTTCAATAATTAACGCCTCATCCACAGGCAGTAATTTAGATGAAAAATCTGAATTAGGTGGAATGGCGCGGTGCATCTCCCAGTCTTCTTGCTCCCATCGAAAGGTTTTATCCAACAATTGCACACTATCCGCATTGGAAGGAATGCCTTGCAAGGGAAATAAAGTATGTTCTATTTGAAAAACACTATCTTGATGAAACTGCGTGTAAAAAGTAGAAAAATCAGAAACTTCCGAAGTAGTTTCTGATTTCTGTTGGTCTTGCATACATCCAAGAACCGTCAGTAAAGAAGCCAAGCAAAAGCTATATTTCATTTTTGCAATAAATCTATGACACAATTTGCTAGAGCTTTTTCGTTAGGTTGCTCTGCGACTACTAATTCAAACCATCCTAAACGTCGTAAAGTTGCAGCAGTGGACTCTCCAATCGCAACAATTTTTTGGTGTGGTTGAATGTAGTGTCTTTTTAAGTAGGCTTCAGCATTAAGTGGACTAGTGAAAACTAAAAAATCAGTATTTATCATAAGGTCATTAATTTCTTTTTGTTCATTCTTATAAACTACCAAGTTATAGGATTTTATTTTATTAATCAAGGATTTTTGCACAGATTGTCTTGATTTTTTTGCTTCAATAAATAAAACGGTATCATTTCCTGCTACTTTTAGGAACGCATCCGCGGTAGAAATTGGCTCACCTGTACCTATAAATGCTGCCTCAAAGCCCTTATTCGTAAGGGCTTTAGCGGTACTTTCTCCGATAGTAGCAAATTTAATGTTTGAAAAATCTAGCGACTCAGGTAATTGTTGGCAACCCTCAAAAAAAAATTTTACACCATGTTTGCTGTAAAAAAAATACCAACTCGCAGAGGGAAGACTGGAAAAATAAACGATAGATAAATCAATTAACGATTGTCCTATCACTTTTATTGGATAGGGCTGCAAAATTTGTAAAAAAACACTGTCCTCCGTCAAATCTCTACTGATGAAAACGTTTTTTTCCATAATTGCTGTTTGGCACTTATGAGGGTTGGAAATAAGCAATAAATAGATTTAACCATTTACTTTTTTCAACTCATTCATTATCAAGTGATGAACTCATGTTACGCAATCGGCTATTTGATTAAGAATCCAATATGAAGCAACTAAAGGTCAAATGTATGATAGTAAGATTTTACTAAGTTGACGACATTCGTTACTGATTACCCATCCAACAAATAACCAACTGCGTAATACCAGCTTACCATTTATAGCTCATCACTAGCCTTGTCTATTGCGCAATTCTGCGACAACTTGTTCTGGTAGATTAAATGCAGTGGAAGATGATACTCTGACACGTTGGATAGTGCATCCCAACGCGCTGCTTTGGCTGCCCAAACGTGGTAGTTACCCATTTCATCAATTTGGCAATGTACCCCAATCGGCATTTGGCAGCCACCTTCCATCAAATGAAGTATTTTGCGTTCCACTTTTACCGCGTCCGCCACTTCGGCGTGGTGAATTTGGTTTAGAATGCGGCGCGTGGTGATATCATTTTCGCCAGTTTGATAGGCAAGCACTCCTTGTGCAGGTGCAGGAATGAACTCTCTAGGATCAAATTGTAGCACAAAATAAGCACTTAAATCCAACGCTAAACGACTAACCCCTGCTGCCGCCAGCATAATGGCATCGTATTGTCCTTCTTCTAGCTTTTGGAGGCGCGTAGGTACATTTCCCCGAATGTCTTTTAGGATAATATCAGTCCTAAAATCAAGGAGTTGTGCTTTCCTTCTGGAAGAAGAAGTACCCACAACAGCATTGTCTTTTAGTTTAATCATCTTGCTAGTGTCCAGTGCATCCTGCCTAATAATCAACCAATCGGCAGGATTATCACGGTAAGAAACCGCCGTAATCACTAGCCCTTCTGGAGACTGTGTAGGTAGGTCTTTCATAGAATGCACTGCCAGATCAATCGCGCCATTCAACAACTGGTCTTCGATTTCCTTGGTGAAGAATCCTTTCCCTTCCATTTTATCGAAACTCAAGTGTTGAATCTGGTCGCCTTGTGTTTTGATGATGATTAGCTCAGAAGCAATACCAATTGCGTTCAACTCTTTTTGTAAAAAATCGGCTTGCCACAATGCCAGTTTACTCCCTCTTGTACCGATTTTTAATATTTTTTGATTTTGCATTTTTTTACAATTGCGAATTGAGCGGTAACGAATAACAAAAGATAGATAAGTTCAAAGAAAGTCAAATTCAGCTACCCAGCATCAGCCCTTTATCCCATAACCATAGTAGCTATTATTGCTGCCACACCCACAATAATACAGTAAATAGCAAAATAGATTAATTTGCTACTTTTCACCAAACGAATCATCCACCTGCAAGCTACTAGTCCAGTCAAAAAAGCAGCGACAAAGGCGGCGACAAAAGGAATTAATAAATCGTTGGAATAATCCATATTGCCGTCCAGTATATCTTTTGCCATTTTTCCTAAAATCAAAGGCAGCACCATCAAAAAGGAAAAACGAGCTGCTTTTTCGCGGTCAATCCCTAGCAACACCGACGTAGATATAGTAGCTCCTGAACGAGAAATACCTGGCAAAATCGCAATAGCTTGAGCAATACCTATCACTAGCGCGTTGCTGGGAGTCACTTCCTTTTCAGTCCGTTTAGCGCGGTTAGCGAAAAAGAGCAATACTCCTGTCACAATAAGCATCAAGCCAACTAGCATGATTCTGCCATTAAAAAGCTGTTCGAGTTGCTCTTCAAACAACAAACCAACAAGAGCAGCAGGAATCATGGAAATTATAATTTTTACTGCAAATTGGAAAGATTCGTTATTTTTAAATTGCAACAGTCCACCAACAATCGCTACAATATCTTTTCTGAACACAACAATAGTACTCAGAGCTGTAGCAACGTGCAAAACGATAGAAAACTGTGCTTCGCGCTCTTTGTAATCCAAGCCCAGCAAGGCTTGCCCTAATTCGATATGTCCACTACTGCTCACGGGTAAGAATTCGGCTAACCCTTGAATAATGCCTACAATAATGGCACTTATGATTTCTTGCATGAAATTATAGGTCTAAACTAGGATTTGAAAATAGCAATTATTTCTACCACTAAACCTGCTAGAATCACAATCGGAGCAAGTACCGTTCTTCGAGTGCTGTAAATGATATTAGGGTCCCAAGTATTAGGGTCTGGCATCTGACCACCACTCATCAGAAACATACCTAATGCAACCAAACCAATACCCAGTAGAATTAAAAGATAGTTATCGCGTTTGAACAGGAGTGGTTCTTCCTCTTTAGACCTAGTGGTTGCTGCTTTTGCTGTAACAGTAGGCGTATTTTTAGCAGCGAGGTTTTGACTTGGCTTGGTTGTCCGTACAACGTTTTTTTTCTATTGCTCATAATTGCATAAATATTTTGGATCTTAGATGAATCGTTTTTGATAGAAGTTCAATCTTTGAAGCATTTTTTACTAAAGCCTCCTCCAAATTTATGCGCAAAAGTAAAATAAACTCCTTAGTATTTAACAAAAAATAATAAAGCCTTACAGATAAGTCAAAGGTGATACACAATCGGGAATGAATTGAATGAGAAAAGAGTTGTAACCGTAGATTGATGTTTTTATATTACTCATTCCTCGTGTCCATCTCGTTTAGTACAAGTCATCCACCCTCATTTTTAAATATTTATTCACTACGTAATAAGTGCTCAAAGTGGTAATTAAAACACCGATAAAGATTAATCCGATAAACAAAAGAATAATTTTCCAAACGCTTTCAATGAGGCTAATTTGTTCTACTTCTTTCGTTAAAAACCATAATAGCAACGATAAGGCTGCAATCGCAATTCCGCTACTCATCAACCCGTAAAGCATACTTTTGAGCAGATAAGGACGGCTAATAAATTGCCAAGAAGCACCCACTAATTCCATATTTTTGATTAAAAACCGATTGGAATAAAGTGCCAATCGAATGGTGTTGTGCATTAATACTACCGCAATGATGACAAAAAAAATACTTACCCCAAAAGCTAAATATCCAATTCGCTCAAAATTTCTCGCCAGTTCGTTGATTAAACTTTCTTGATAGTACACATCACTAACAAAAGAAAAATGTAACAAGGATTTTCGGATTTGCGACAGGCTGTCTTCTACCAAATAAGCCGATTTTACATTGAAAATAAAGACGTTGTATAGCGGATTGGGCAAGTCTGCACGCAATAAATCCTCTCCTAAGGCTTCATTGAGCATCGTGGCACCTTGTTCCTTAGAAATGAACTGTAAGGAGCTATCTTTTAGGTAGGCACTTTCCAAAATCATTTCACGAAACTGGTTCAATTCATTAGTTGCTGCTGCATCTTCCAACTCCACAATAATGTTTACCTGTTCCTTAAAATGACCTATTAAGTCGTTCGTCTGTACCACTGCTGCACCGAAAAACCCCATTAAAAATAATACTAACGCTACACTAATAATGACGTAGAGATAGTTAGCTCCAATTTTAGGCAAATATCTTTTTCTTGAATCAACCATGTAAAGTGTGTCAATAAATTCAGCAGTTTAATAAATATCTAGCTCGTTGAATGCCACTAACGAATGACCGTCACACTACCTGTTTTGGTTATTTCTTCACCTTGACACATATAGATTACTCTATATAAAAATGTGCCTGGATTGACTAGTTGGTCTTTAAAAGTTCCATTCCAACGCCCCGTAGGGCTATCGCTAAAAAATATCCTACTTCCTGAACGATCAAATAGCTCAAAGGCTACAAACGTTTCAATAGCAAAAGGGTTACTAATGCCGTAAGTATCGTTAATATTATCTCCGTTTGGGGTAAACGAATTTGGCAAAAAAACCGTTGTACAATCCAACGCAGAAGGGTCAACCACCCTAATCAGCACGCTATCTGTGGCGATACAATTGCCATCATTGAAGGTCAGGTAATAAGGATTCACACCAGCCACCACAGGGCGAATCAGCGTGTTTGGGCTATTGGGGCTTTCTACGCCCTCCACAGGCTCCCATGAAAAATCAGTAGCGCAAGTTGCTGTAATTCGGGTTGGCACGGCATTACCTAGCACAATCAAGGTATCTGGATTAGCAATTTTATCAGGCGACAGATAAAGTCCTCTCACTTCTTCCTTAGACAAAGCGCGGTTGTAAAGCCGAATTTCATCTAGCAACCCTTTGAAAGCACGATCAGTTACGTTCAAACAAGGGCTACCGGAAAGCAAAAGTGGCGAAGTGTTCCCCACATCTGCACGAGTACTTGTTCTGCCTTCTGCTTTCAAATCGCCATTGATGTACAAAAAAACGTCTCTATTGGCTCTAACAACCGTCACATGCTGCCAGCAATTTGTGGCACTAACTGGCGCGGTAATGAGTACCGTTTTACTGTCATTTTCACTCAACAATACTTCAATCAAATCGTTTCGACCAATATAACGCACGGCAAATGCTTCTTGCAGATTACAGTCCACGCGCTTAGCAATAAGGTCTTGTGTGCCAATGTTAGAAAATGACTTAAAATAAAAGCTCAATGAAAAGTCCGTGAAATTAATTTCATTCACCAAAGGACCTGTAAAAGCCACTCGGTCATCCACCCCATCAAAGGATAGCGCATTGCCTTGCACACCACAATCGCATTGTGGGTCGCCTACACTCAATCCGTTTTGAGTTTCCTTGCCATTGCTTTCGTTCACGGTACAGTCATCAAATGAAAAATAAGCTACTAGATTTTCATCCGTTTGAGCAATCAGTTGGAAAGTAGCAAGGGTAAACAAAAACAGTAGCTTCCTCATCATTTTTTCTATGTTGTTAGTTATCAGATTAGTGTATTTTTTTAGTCCGCACACCAAAATTTCATTTGCCTCACGCAGTTTGCTATTTGCTAGAACTTTTTTAGAGTTATCCTCTAGTTTTCAATTGCTTATCATTTTCATAACCCTGTTGAGTAGAAGTAAGAAAAACTAGCACAAAGTTATTCACAAACAATTAAATACACAAAACACCTAACGAATCTATCTTTTTCCTAGTATTATTGCATGACGAAAAAGAAGAAACAAGATGGGTTATAAGTTCTGAGTTCATTGTTTGATAATGAATAAGTTGATGTTTTGTTCGTTACTTATTGATTAAACAATTTCCTAAATCTACCACATCTATACATTTGACTATCAATTACTTAATTAATATTTATTTTTCAAAGTAATTTTACTGGAGTGTAATAAAAAGTTAGACTTCATCATCAATTCACAAATCTATGAATGAATACTTAGAAACAGCCTTTGCTTATTGTTTGCGCCATACTACACCACTTGACGCACTACTCAACGACTTGGAGCGCGAAACCCACTTGAAAGTGTTAAAACCGAATATGCTTTCTGGACCACTTCAAGGGCAGTTACTTCGTTTTTTAACTCAAATGATACAACCCAAACGAGCCTTAGAAATAGGTACTTTTACGGGATATTCTTCTATTTGTTTAGCCAGTGGTATGCCAGAAAATAGCGTGCTGCATACTATTGAAATTAACGAAGAACTGGAATACCTCATCAAGAAGTACGTTCGTTTGGCGAATTTGGAACATAAAATTCAACTACATCTTGGCGACGCACTCAAAGTTGTACCTACTTTAGAAGGAAACTTTGATTTAGTTTTATTGATGCCACCAAAAATCAATACGAAGCTTACTACGAATTGATGATGGATAAACTAAACTTGGGCGGTTATTTACTCATAGATAATGTATTGTGGAAGGGAAAAGTATGGTCAGAAAAAATGGATGACCAAACTCGTGTGATTCATCATTTAACGAAAAAGTGCAACAAGATACTAGAGTAGAAAATATTTTACTTCCTATTCGAGATGGGTTAATGCTGGCAAAAAAAGTAAATTCCTATTGAAAAAATTTTGTAATATTGAGAATATTGAAATTATTTTTGTATTTTTTATATTGAGCATTAAACTAATTTTTAGCATAGGTCGTTCTTGTATGATATAGTGTGTAAGTAAATCGCTTACACTTTTTGGTGGCGCTTAGGTCTTGTTTCCGAGCTTCGAGAATAAGATATCTTCGTTTTGATTATTTACAATACAACAAACTAAAAAACATCAGAACTATGAAGCAGAAGTATGCTATTGGTACTGGTAAGTACTATTTCAATGTTCATGGAGAAACTGCGGTCATCCTGATTCACCGTGACACCAAAGAGGAAGCAATACAAGGTTTCCTTCGATACAAAAGAAGCGGAAAAAGTTGCGAATGGTTAGGTTTATGGAACGGTAATTCTTTTATAGAATCTACTGTATCTGCATAAACAAGTACAAAGTGCAAGGTTTACGCCGAAGTAAAATTTTCGGTGTAAACCCTGTAACAAATCTGCCTTGACTAATATAAATGATAAATTTCCATAATATTAGCTAAGATTTCTTCAAAATTTATATTTAGGCTCTTCAACTTGCCCGTCTTAATATCAAAGACCCATCCATGCACTTCCAAGCCTCTTTCCTTAATGCCTCGCTGAACAGCTGCGGTTTTAATCAAATTGACACATTGTTCTTGTACGTTTAACTCTACCAAACGGTCATATCTTTCCGTCTCGTCTGGTATGGCATTAAGTTCTGTCTTATGGATGCGATATACATCTCTAATATTTCTTAACCAAGGATTTAAAAGCCCTAAGTCTTGCGATTGCATAGCTGCTTTCACCCCTCCACAACCGTAGTGCCCGCAAACAATTACGTGCTTTACCTTTAAATGATCTACCGCATAATTGACAACAGACATTACATTCAAATCAATGCTAATCACCATATTGGCAATGTTGCGATGGACAAATACTTCGCCTGGCGTTGCTCCCATCAACTCTTCCGCCGTGACTCGGCTATCCGAGCATCCAATATACAATAACTCTGGAGTTTGCCCTTTACCCATTTTATCAAAATAACTAGGATCCACTTGCAGTTTGTGTTGAATCCAACTTTCGTTATTCTTAAATACTTGTTCTAAATTCATAATGAGCTGATATAGTTAGTGATAAAATTGATTTTTGTTTTTAGGCTTGAATAGCAAATTTTAATTCAGCTTTTATACAAATAAGCAACAATCCGAATTAATACAAAGAATATGACAATTAGGTTTCGGATAAAAGATTTATTCTTGCGCAGTAGGATTATCTTTGCAGTAAAAAAAACATGCTCAATTTGCTCTATATTAGTAAAGCGCTTCATGTAGTAGGTTTCGTGGCTTGGTTTGCAGGCTTGTTCTATCTGGTTCGGATGTTCGTTTACTACGTGGAAGCCAGTGAAAAAACATCGCCAGAGCGAGAAATTTTACAAAGACAATTTCTCCTTATGCAGTGGCGTGTTTATAAAATTATTTGTAATCCTGCTATGATGATTACTTGGACCGCAGGACTATTGATGCTCGGGTTGGGACTTTTTAAAGCTCATCCTAGCATCACGAACTATTTAAGCATCGAAAGCGGAACTCCTGGTTGGATGCACCTGAAACTTTTGCTCCTGTTCCTTTTATTTGGTTATCATATTTGGTGCAAACGCATTATTCAGCAATTGGAAACCCAAACTAATCACTTTTCTGCTTTTCAATTTCGATTGTTCAACGAAATACCAAGCATATTTTTAATCGCTATTTCCTTTATTGCCGTCTTTGGCAGACTAGGACAGCTCAACTATTGGTACTTGTTGGCTGGCGTAGGATTATTCACCTTCCTTATCTATCGCGGCGCATTGGCTTACAAACGACGTAGAGAACAGCAGGAAAAAATCGCACAAGCAATTACTAACTAACCTGATGTCCTCCTGTTGGCTTTTTACCTACACTATTGAGAATGCCAAAGTATTTAACACGCAAATAAAATTCAAGACTTCTTCAACTCCTTTTATTAACTACTTGTTAAGCCAATAAAACAGCATGCGACAACCAGATTTTACGAAAATTCACTTTTCGCGTCCACAGCAAGCTGCACCAGTTGCTGAAAAAAAAGTATGGACGACCGCAGAAGGTATTGCCATACCAGCACTCATTTCCGCTGAAATGGTAGCGCACCTACCGCACTTGAATTTCGTATCTGGCATACCACCTTATTTACGAGGACCTTACAGCTCAATGTACGTGTCGCGCCCTTGGACTATTCGACAGTATGCAGGATTCTCCACGGCTGAAGCAAGTAATGCTTTCTATCGCCGCAATTTGGCGCAAGGACAAAAAGGGCTATCCGTAGCTTTTGACCTAGCTACGCATCGCGGCTACGATTCCGACCATGAGCGCGTGACAGGTGATGTTGGTATGGCAGGCGTGGCAATTGATACGGTGGAAGACATGAAAATCCTGTTCGACCAGATTCCCTTGAACGATATGTCAGTGTCCATGACAATGAATGGTGCAGTGCTTCCAATTATGGCATTTTTTATTGTCGCTGCCGAAGAGCAAGGCGTAGCGATGCAAGACTTGAGCGGCACCATCCAAAACGATATTCTCAAGGAATTTATGGTGCGCAACACCTATATTTATCCTCCTGCACCTTCCATGCGCATAGTGGGTGATATTTTTGCATTCACTTCCAAAAATATGCCAAAATTTAACTCTATCAGTATTAGTGGTTATCATATTCACGAAGCTGGCGCACCTGCCCATATCGAGTTGGCATATACTTTAGCTGATGGATTGGAGTATTTGCGAACAGGTTTACAAGCAGGACTTGATATTGACGAGTTCGCACCGCGTTTATCGTTTTTTTGGGGAATTGGGATGAATCATTTTATGGAAATCGCGAAAATGCGGGCAGGTCGAATGCTTTGGGCAAAAATTGTTCAACAGTTTGAGCCTAAGAACCCAAAATCTATGGCGTTGCGAACCCATTGCCAGACTTCCGGTTGGAGTTTGACTGCACAAGACCCTTTCAACAACGTGGCTAGAACCTGCATCGAAGCATTAGCTGCTGTTTTGGGTGGAACTCAGTCTTTACACACTAACTCGCTGGATGAAGCATTGGCATTACCTACTGATTTTTCCGCTAAAATTGCCCGCGACACACAGAAATTTTTACAGCAAGAAACAGACATCACCAAAGCAGTTGACCCTTGGGCAGGTTCTTATTATGTAGAATATCTGACTGACCAATTAGCCAATAAAGCATGGGAATTAATAACAGAAGTAGAAACAACTTGGGGGCATCGCCAAAGCTATCGAACAGGGTATTCCAAAATTGAACATAGAGGAAGCCGCTGCACAAAAGCAAGCTCGAATAGATACCATGCAGGATAAAATCGTGGGTATAAATCTTTATCTGAACGACGAAACTGAAAATATCGAAGTGCTAGAAGTAGATAACACCGCTGTGCGAAATACTCAAATCCAGCGTATCCAGCAAGTCAAAGCCAATCGCAATGCGGACTTGGTCGCAAACGCCTTGGCTGCTATTGGTCAAGCTGCCCAAACTGGCACTGGCAATCTATTGGAACTCGCTGTAATCGCAGCACGCCACCGAGCCACCCTAGGCGAAATTTCATCAGCGATGGAACATCATTTTGGACGATACGTGCCTGACTCGAAAACCATTACAGGAGTTTACGCTAATACAATAGCAACTAACCAACTTTTTCAGCAAGCGCGAAGCCTATCTAATCAATTTGAAGCGCAAGAAGGACGCAGACCACGCATTTTGATTGCTAAATTAGGGCAAGATGGACATGATCGAGGCGCGAAAGTGATTGCCACTGGTTTTGCAGATGTGGGGTTTGATGTGGATATGGGTCCGCTGTTCCAAACACCCGCAGAAGCAGCCCGTCAAGCCGTAGAAAATGATGTGCATATCGTTGGTATTTCCTCTTTAGCAGCAGGTCATAAAACGCTAGTCCCTCAAACACTTGCTGCGCTGCAAGCACTTGGACGTGAAGATATTATGGTGATTGTAGGAGGTGTTGTACCTTCTAAAGATTATGAATACTTATTCGAAGCAGGTGTAGCAGCAGTATTTGGACCAGGCACGGTGTTGGCGGAGGCTGCAATTAAAATCTTGGAGCTATTAATGGAAACAGAGCAATAGCGATAAATCAAATATTGAACATCACTTAATTATTTGTCAGTAAAGTTACCTTTCACCAGCGATAACTTTAGAAATAAATGGTTCGCCATAATGCCTAAAACCGAGCATTTCATCTCCTAACAGGCAGACTATTGCTCCACTAGAATCACCTTTCATTGTAAAAATCCTTGTACTACCTAATTTTAGTAGCGCCACTCTCCCCTATTAGGTATTTTGATTTAAAGGGCTACTTTTTGGCAAACTTCTCTACCGCAAGGCAATACATATTGTCATCTTATCGAAAAAGCGGAATCCACTTCCGTGAATTACTTTCTCAATTTTTAAATTCAAACACCAAAATACGCCTTTTACTCATTGCGCCCGTCACCACTGAACGGTTTGCCGTCGAATAACGTATCTTTGTAGTATTAAATCAACATCAATTTTTTAATCATAAATTCAGACAGATTATGACATCAAGCACATCTAGGCAGAATCTCATCATCATTGCAGCAGTAGTTATTGCTTTATTATTGGGCGTAAACGTATTTTTACTGATTAACAAGGCAAAGCAAGATGCCAAAAATAAGGAATTAACCGAACAAGTGGATGAGCAAGACGAAGAAATCCAAACTTTGAACAAGCAAATCCTGGATGAACAGGCGAAATTGGAATCTTTGAAAGGAGAAAACGACGAGTTAAACGCTTTGATTGACGAGCAAAAACTTGCGCTAGAAGAACAAAAAGGAAGAATTGCACAATTAGTACGTTCTAACGGTGGGTACGAAAAAGCAAAATCTGAAATCAAGCGATTGACGGCACAAAACGCAGAATTTATTGCTGAAATTAATCGTTTGAAAACAGAAAATGTAGATTTGAAAGACCAAACGTTAAGGTTATCTTCTCGTGCTGATTCTTTGACGGCTTCTTTGCGCGTAAAGTCAGAAGAAGTAGATAACTTGAGCTTGGCTAAGGCAGCAATAGCTTCTGAAAAAGAATCTTTGGCAGCAGAAAATGCTAATTTGAGCGAAAAAGTAAATATCGCTTCTGTCATTAAGGTTCAGAATTTAGTAGCTACTGGCTACAAGACTAAAGGTAGTGGTAAGCCAACAAAGAAAGAAAGAGCTAATAATGTTGACCACTTGAAGATTTGCTTCGATGCCACTTCTAATCAAGTCGCTTCACCGGGCAACGAGGTATTCTATGTGCGCATCATCAATCCTGTAGGGGAAACGATAGCTATTGAAGAATTGGGTTCTGGCACACTTACAAGAAGCGACAATGGCGAGCAAGTGCGTTATACAAAGGCTACCGAGATGGAATATTCCAGAGAAGATGCCAACCTATGTACTAACTGGACACCAAACGTACCTTTTCAGGCTGGTAAATACAATGTAGAAGTCTATAACAAAGGTTACTTGGCAGGTACAGGTAAATTTGAGTTGAAGTAAGATATTCTAGCAATTAATTAAATGGCTACCAGACTTGGAACGCAAGTGTGGTAGCCATTTTTTAATGATCCTGAGCTTGACCTGCACCACGTGGTATTCTTATTTCTTCAATCATTTGTTGCACATGGGCTGGCGGAGCTGCTGTAAGTCTGGATATTACAACAGTAACCACCACATTAATCAACATTCCTACCGTACCAATGCCTTCCGGCGAAATACCAAATAACCAGTTGTCTGGTTGATTTTCAAAAATAGGCTCAATAAAAACACCTTTATAAGCAATAATGTAAGCAGCAGTGAATAGAATACCGACTATCATGCCAGCTACTGCACCTATCATATTCGTTCGTTTATCAAAAATACCAAGTATGATGGCGGGAAAAAAAGAAGACGCAGCAAGTCCAAATGCAAACGCCACTACTTCTGCCACAAACCCTGGCGGATAAATGCCCAAAATACCTGCTAACACTACCGCCACACCAGCAGCTATACGAGCTGCCCAAAGTTCTCCTTTTTCAGAAATAGTAGGCAAAATAGCACTTTTTAACAAATCATGAGCCACAGCACTAGAGATGACCAACAACAAACCTGCTGCGGTAGAAAGGGCTGCTGCTAAACCACCTGCTGCCACCAATCCAATAACCCAACCTGGTAGCCCAGCTATTTCTGGATTTGCCAACACCATAATATCTCTGTCAACTGTCAACTCATTTTGTTCCTTATTTGCCAAATATTGAATATTGCCATCCCCATTTTTATCTTCAAAAGTGATTAATTTGGCTTCTTCCCATGTGCTGAACCATTGTGGCATCGCTGCATAGGGTTGGTTAGAAACAGTTTCTATTAAATTGGTACGCACAAAAGTAGCGACTGCTGGCGCAGCAGTGTAAAGAATAGCAATGAACAATAACGCCCAACCCGCTGAACTACGCGCATCTCGCACTTTGGGTACTGTAAAAAATCGCACAATCACATGCGGTAATCCTGCTGTACCCGCCATCAATGCGGCGGTGATAAAAAGAATATCCATCTTAGTTTTAGAGCCATCCGTGTAGGCAACAAAGCCAAGTTGTTGATTCAAAGTATCTAGCTTATCTAATATTTGACCAAAACCAAGTTGTGGAATAGGATTCCCTGTCATTTGTAGCGAAATAAAAATAACAGGAACCATATAAGCGAAAATAAGCACACAATATTGAGCAACTTGTGTGTAAGTGATTCCTTTCATCCCCCCTAACACAGAATAAAAAAAATACTATCGCCATACCAATTACTACTCCTGTATTGATATCCACTTCCAAAAACCGAGAGAACACAATCCCTACACCACGCATTTGCCCAGCGATGTAAGTGAAAGAAATAAACAAAGCGCAAATCACTGCCACGATGCGAGCAGTTTGAGAATAGTAACGTTCGCCAATAAAATCTGGCACTGTAAATTTTCCGAATTTCCGCAGATAAGGAGCTAACAGCAAAGCCAAGAGTACATAACCACCTGTCCAACCCATCAAATACACAGATCCATCGTAACCAATGAAGGAAATAATGCCTGCCATAGAAATAAAACTCGCTGCCGACATCCAATCCGCAGCAGTTGCCATGCCGTTGACAATAGACGGAATACCACCACCTGCCACGTAAAATTCTTTTGTGGAACTTGCTCTCGACCAAATCGCAATACCGATGTAAAGCGCGAAAGTAATCCCAACTATCACATAAGTCCACATTTGAGCACTCATAAAATACTAAGTTAGAGGTTGTTGAATTGGTTGGTTGCTTGTATTCAGAAAGCTAACGACCAAAGACTAATTCGAGTAATTCCTAAAGACCAACTCCTACTCATCCACATCATACTTTTTATCCAAATGGTTCATCAAAAGGACGTAAACGTAAATGATAATAACAAAAACATAGATTGAACCTTGCTGTGCGAACCAAAATCCAAGTTTGAAACCTCCAATTTTGAAGGTGTTTAGGGTATCTACAAAAAGAATACCTGCACCATAAGAGACTAAGAACCAAATGATAAGTAAAATAAAAAGGTAGCCTAGATTTTCACGCCAATACTGTTGAAAGCCTTTATTTGACTTCATGTTTTTCGTTTTTCTTAACAAAATTAGTTTTTTATTTTGCCTTTTTAGCAATATCAAATAATTCAACCAAATTTTTTATACCTCCTTAATTAATAATGAACTAGAAACACTTGGAAACAAAAAGATTAAGTTCTGAAATCATCAGGAATGTCGAATACTTTTTTGGCGAAAGTAAGCCGTGTAAGATTCCTAAATTGAATAAAACATTTTACGCTAATTCTCATTTGTATCATATATTTGTCTTTTTATCTGTATCGCAAAATATTTACAATCATGCAAAAGATAATACTAAGTTTAATTATAATTCTACTATTAACACACCCTACTCTATTTTCTCAATCTTACGACTGGGAAAACCCTTTGACTTTTAGTGTTGGACGCATTAAACCTCATGCTACCTTATACAGCTACCCTACGGAAGCACAAGCACTAGAAAACAAACGGGAACAATCGCCTTGGTTTCAGTACCTAAACGGTCCTTGGAAATTCAACTATTCCCCTAATCCACAAGACCGACCAATGGACTTTTATCAACCCAATTTTGATGATAGCAATTGGGCAAGCATTCGCGTACCAAGCAACTGGGAAATGCAAGGCTTTGGCAGCCCAATTTACGTCAACTGGATGATGCCTTTCGACCCTGCCATTCCTCCATTTGTACTATATGACAACAGCAAAACCATTCACAAAAGTAATCCTGTGGGGTCGTATCGTCGCAGCTTTGTTGTACCGCCAAGTTGGATACGCGACAAACGCATCGTGTTGCACTTTGGAGGTGTAAGTTCTGCTTATTATGTTTGGGTAAATGGACAAAAAGTTGGTTACAACCAAGATGACCGCACCCCTGCCGAATTTGATATTACCAGTATCGTCAAGCCTGGCGAAAATCAGTTAGCAGTGGAAGTATATAAATTTTCTGACGGCTCTTACCTTGAAGACCAAGACCATTGGCGCATGGGAGGCATCCACAGAGAAGTTCTTTTGATGGCAATGCCTGAAAACTACATAGAGGATGTGTTTATAGAAAGTGATTTGGATGCCACGTACACGGATGCTACGCTAAAAATAACCCCCTCAGTTCGTTTTCGCAATCCAGAGCTAGTGAAAAATTGGACTATTGAAGCCCAAGTGTATGACGAAAAATCTCAACCTGTACTACTGGAATCTATGAAACTTGAGGTTAATACCATTGCAAATTACTTTTTGCGTACTCGCAACAATCAACCTTATGGCAACCCGAATCCAGCCAACCTGAAAACCACAATAAAAAATCCCAAAAAATGGTCGTCAGAATACCCTAATTTATACAAAGTAGTGATCGTGCTGAAAAATGCTGAAGGCAAGGTAGTAGAAGCCAAATCATCCAACATTGGATTCAGGAAAATCGAATGGGGTAGCGAAGGCTTAAAAGTAAATGGAGAAGAAGTGATTTTATTTGGAGTCAATCGCCATGACCATCACCCTGAAACGGGAAAAACGGTTTCAGAACAAACCATGCTAGAGGATATTCTTTTGATGAAACGCTACAACATTAATGCCGTTCGCACTTCACACTACCCCAACGACCCACGGTTTTACGACCTTTGTGACCGTTACGGCTTATACGTAATGGATGAAACCAACATAGAAACCCATAAAATGGGAAGTTACATTTCTGGACTGCCTGAATATGGACCACAAATGCTAGACCGTGCAATCAGAATGGTGGAACGCGACAAAAACCATCCATCTATCATTTCTTGGTCGTTAGGCAACGAATCAGGTACAGGTCCGAACCATGAAGCAATGGCTGCTTGGATAAAACGCCGCGACCCTAGCCGATTTATCCACAACGAAGGCGGGCAAGTTGAGGCTGGAGATGTTGCCTACGTGGATGTGCGTAGCCGCATGTACGAAGAGCTAGACATTATGCTACAAACCGTAAAAGAAGACGACCGCCCAATTATGTATTGCGAGTACGCACATTCGATGGGCAACTCCACAGGGCATCTTTACAAATTTGCAGAAGCCTTCCGCAATACGCCACAACTAATTGGCGGCTTCATTTGGGATTGGGTGGACCAAGCTATCACCAAAACGACCTCCGATGGGCAAAGCTATTTTGCCTATGGCGGTGATTTTGGCGAAGAATATACAGATGGTGCGTTTTGTATGAACGGACTAGTGTTTCCAGACCGTAAGCCACATCCTGCTTTGTATGAGTGCAAAAAAGTATTTCAACCAATTAAAGTTGTGGTAGAAGATAATCAATTATTACTTACCAATTGGCATGATTTTACCACGTTGGATAACCTTGAATTGCAGTGGGAACTTTTAGAAAATGGTAACTCAATACAAAATGCAACCATTACTTTACCTGCCACAAAACCCAATGAAACCGCTACACTTGAGCTACCAAAGTTTAATTTTAAAGCAGGTAGTGAATATTTTTTGAGTGTTAGTTGCTACATGCGTCAAGCTACTAACTGGGCAGAAAAAGGACATGAAGTGGCTTGGGAGCAGATTTTACTTCAAGCCGATAGCGCTCCAGAGATTAATATTACGGAGCAGCCCTTAAAGGTAAGTGAAACTGGGAAACAAATTCTGGTCACGGGTGCGGGATTTTCTGTCACTTTTGATAAAACTAAAGGACAACTCACGCAGTACCGAGTGAAAGATGTTAATTATTTGATGGCTCCTATTGTCTCTGATTTTTGGCGTGCACCCACAGACAATGATTTAGCTTGGGGAATGCTAAGGGCGCATAGTGATTGGAAACAAGCAGCCAGCACTGCAAAAATGATGGAGATAAAAGTGCTGCGCAACGATAAATCTAAGTCGGTGGTAGCCATCCAAACAGTTTTCAACTTGCTTCAAAATAAGGCAAAACAAGTGATAACATATAAAATTGGAGGAAGCGGCAATATCCATGTTACTTGCAACTTGGAACCTACAACTAAAGATTTGCAGGGGTTGATTCGATACGGCACTACTTTCGCATTACCTAGCAACCTATCACAAGTTACTTACTATGGCAAAGGTCCGCACGAAACTTACATTGACCGCCAAATGGGAGCAAAAATAGGTATTTATAAGCAAGAAATAGATGCCCTGCATACGCCATATATCCGCCCTCAAGAAAACGGCAATCGAGTGGCTGTTCGCTGGGCAAGATTTTTAGATGCAAGCGGCAAAGGTATAGCTATTGAAGGAACAGACCTTAATTTTAGCGCACACACTTACACCCAGCTAGACTTAGAACAAGCCAAACATAGTATTGATTTGCCTAAGCGCGACTTTATTACCGTAAATGTAGATTATGGACAAATTGGAGTAGGTGGTGACGATACTTGGACCATTCGCGCTCGACCTGATAATGAACATACTTTACCAGCAGGGGCTTATCAGTTGGAATATTGGATAAAGCCTGTGCAGTAACCTATTGATTAGAGGTTTCTTGTAAATCGTGAGTGGATACTAAGCAACACGTTTAGTGTCCATTCACGATTAGTCAATTGTTTTTAATTGGATGAAATATCTTGAAATGGGGAATTATTTTGATGGCGGCGAATCATTTTCCAAGCAAAAATATTGACCCGTAAAGCAGTACAATAGAAAGCAGCATTAGCCATTCGGCTTCTTCTTGTATCAAGAAAAGATCATACGCGCCATGCAATAAAACAGCTAACAAAAATCCTTTCCCTAATGACCACCAACGCTGAGTAGGATGATTCGTTAACTTTGCCATACCTGCAAAATAGCCCACCAAAATAGCATAGACACCATGAGAAGGTACTGCGGTAAAAGCTCTACCCCACGTTTCGGCAAGTCCGTACTGATAAACATAAATAATATTTTCTACCGTAGCAAATCCCATACCTATCATCATGGCATAAACAATTCCATCAAAAGGTTCATTTAAAAAACGTTGTCGGAAAGGATAGACAACCAATGCACCTAACTTAAAGAGTTCTTCGTTAAAAGCGACCACAATAAAAGCGACCGAAGCTGTAATCCAAAAATGGTCAGATTCGCGCCAGCCTATATAATAGGCTTGTTCTTCCAGCCATCTTGCGGGTAGCGTGATTACTGCCCCAAGTAAAAAGCATATAGCAAGTGGAATGGGTTTTTCTCGCTCGTACTTGTCTTGCAGATAAATGAACCCAACCAACAAGAGACTTGGCAAACTTGCAATTAACAATTCTAGAATTTTCATAGATAATAGGGAATGAGTAAAATTAATATCTGATGTTACACAATTAGCTTTTTGGTGTTTATCATTTGATTCAATACAAGTATTTTAGGAGATAAAGGCTGGCACTTCCTAATGTATCTTTTTTTTCGCTCGCCTCAAATTCAATTACTTCCAAAAAGCCCAAGTTAAAAAATCTGGCAACACGCCCGCCCAAGTTTCTGGATTATGATAGCCATTCTCTACTTCTACGTAGCGAATAGCTGTTTCTGAATAGCCCAATCGCTTTAATTCGTCAATAATGTCTAAAGTGTCGTCAATGGAGTCAATTACTCCGTTTTTGTTACGGTCTTCTTCCTCGTCTTTTGTGCCAGTCTGCAACCAAAATTGTAGCCCTTCGCGTTTAAGACTACGATGCAAAATGTCGTGCATAATTCTATGTGAGTCAGGCTCATTTGGGTTCATCACTTGCGAGCGCCACCAAAAAGAGCCAGAAAAACGCCTGTTTTGTGAATAGACGGGCGTGGTGCCAAACAATATCAAACGCAGAAAGTCCACCTAGTGACATACCTGCAAAAGCTATGGTATCCATTCTTCGAGATAAGCGATAATGGTCTCTAATGAAAAGATACAATTCTTCTACAATAAACTGGCTGTACTTTCCCGCCAAGCTACCTCTGTTTTTGTAATCTGCTTGGCTGGCTACACCATATTCTTGTATTCTGTTTTCGTTTGCGTGAATAGCTACTACAATGGTACGCCCTATTGCCCTAGTTTGCATTAATTTTTCGAGGGTAGCTTGTAGTTGCATGGCAGCCATATCTTGACCATCATTAATGAACAGCACCGAATGACGCGCTACTGGTCGGAAATAAAAGTCTTTCGTAAGATATACATCTACTTTTACATTTCTGCCCAATTTTGGGGAATAGTTGTCATAATGATGGATAGTCACGTCAAGATTGGAAAGGAATCCTATACTTTGACCTACTTTCCAGAAGAAATTTTTTATCATTTATCATGTTGCTGTACTCAAGTGAAGTATTCAATTAATCCTGAATTAAATTACTTCACTTGAGTCACTTTTTATTGCACAATCAAAGGAAAAAAGTAGCTTTACGCCTAGTTTTTATCCAAATCATCAGTCAGAACGAACGAAACCGTCCTTTCGACTGATTCGCAAGTCATAATTTTAGTCTTTTAAGACGACACACTAAAACTTTAGTTACTTTGGTAGAACGTTATTACAAATGGTATTCACCAAACTTGGGCAAAGATACACAAATGCTTGTATTTGGTGATAGAGGTTATCCTTTAGTTCTTTTTCCTACCACCATGGGTAGATACTACGAGTGTAAAGACCAAGGTTTGATAGGGTCTGCGCACTGGTTCGTGGAGCAAGGGCTGGTACAAATTTATTGTCCAGATTCCATCAATGAGCTAAGTTGGTACAATCGTTCCATTCATCCTGCTCAAAAAGTACGCAATCATGCTTGGTATGATAAAATGGTGATGGAAGAAATTGTAGATAAAATTAGATGGAATACTGGCTCTGGAAAAGTAGCCGTAGCTGGTCCTAGTTTTGGTGCTTATCAGGCTGCCAACTTCGCCTTCCGTCATCCAGACCGTGTCAGTCATCTGTTTGCAATGAGCGGAAAGTTTGATGTTCGCTCCTTTATGGACGGCTATTACGATAGCGAGGTGTATTTTAACAATCCAATTGACTTCATTCACGGATTGAATGATTGGAATTTATGGCGCATGAAAATTGTTTTAGGCACTTCTGAATGGGATATTTGTTTGTCTTACAACCAAGATATGTCCGAGCGGTTGACCAAAAAACAAGTTGGGCATTGGCTAGATGTGCGCGGCTGGAAACTACATGATTGGCCACTTTGGCAAGAGATGTTTCCGCATTATTTATCTTTAATTTAAGCCCCTGAATTTAATACCTGATTGATGTTACGCAGTTCGCTTTTGCTTTCAAGAGGGTTCGTGGTTGCATGTTACAACTCATTCATTATTAAGCAATAAATTTGCAGCTTATTACTTGTAATTTACATCTCATCACTCAATTGAGGTTGTCCAAAGTAGTTGCATTTGGGCAAATGGCTAATAACAAAAAGCCAGTGGCGTAACATTACATCTGTGTCCAGTTGGTCGTCAGGTTTTGGTTTACAAAAGCCTAACGACCAATCAGGATTTAATTTCCAAAGTGCTTCCAACCTTGCGCTTTGAGTGGTACGATGTTTCCCCCTTTTGTATATAATTTGATTCCATCGTCGGGGGATACGATTTCTCCCATAATATAAATATCTGGCAAGTATTTTACTTTTTCTAAATCATTAGGATGAATGGTAAAAATTAATTCATAATCTTCACCACCACTCAAAGCACAAGTAATAGGGTCAAGTTTGAATTTAAGTGCCATTTCCTGCGCGTTTGGATGAATAGGAACACCACTTTCCTCAATATAAGCGCCCACACCCGACTGGTTGCAGATATGAAAAATTTCCGAAGCCACTCCGTCCGAAACGTCAATCATGGAAGTGGGAATCAATTGATTCTTGGCAAAAAGTTCAATCATATCCTTGCGAGCTTCTGGTCGCAATTGTCGTTCAATCAAGTAATCTTGACCCTCTAAATTAGGTTGCGCACCTGTCTCAAGGTAAATACGTTTCTCGCGCTCCAAAATCTGAAGCCCTAAATAAGCAGCACCGACATTACCTGTAATACAAATCAAATCTCCAATTTTAGCCGTATTGCGATAAGCTATTTTTCCTACTTCACCTTGCCCAATCGCTGTCACGCTAATGTAAAGTCCTTTTGGCGAAGACGTTGTGTCGCCACCCACTAAATCCACGTTATAATTTGCACAAGCCTCACGAATCCCATCGTACAATTCATCTAAAGCCTCTACCGAAAAACGGTTGGACAGTGCAATAGACATAGTAATTTGTTTGGGAATTGCGTTCATAGCATAAATATCGGAAAGATTGACTACTACGGATTTATACCCCAAGTGCTTGAGTGGGGTGTACATTAAATCGAAATGAATACCCTCCACCAACATATCAGTAGAGACGACGGTTAGAAATTCGCCATTTTTAATGACCGCAGCATCATCGCCAATCCCCCTTACGGTAGATTTTTGCTGCATTTTTACTTTTTTCGTCAAATGTTCAATCAGTCCAAATTCTCCTAACTCATTGACATCTGTTCGTTTTTCTTGCTCTGGCATCATTTTGCTGCATTTCGGAATAGAACGTGTGGCGAGTGCTTATGGTTTAAACCTAACAAATGGATTAAGCAGTTGCGTGTTTGTCTCTCTTGCTCGGCGTGTATAGAAGAATTAAAAGGAGAGAATTTGCTTATTGTTACTTTCTAAGAACCACCAACGCAATAGGATATTTTAGGAACGAGTAAGAAATAAATCAACAAATTACTTTTACAACTCATTCATTGGAAAATGATGAATTAGCAACACATGACTGATTATTTAATATTTTCCTTCTAATCTATTTACATAATCTACTTCGCCCAATCTAAAACGGACTGGCATTTTGGCTTGTCGTTCCATCTGAATTTCTATCTTACAGAAAAAGCCAAGATGTTGGTAATAATCTTTGGACAATTCCAAGTGCGCGTTAGGTGATTTAGTGATTGAAGATTGGTAATTGGATGATGGAATGCTATACCAATACAATACTGACTTACGAGCAAAAGAATATTTGGGTTTCGTGTGCAGTTCAGGAATGGATAAACCTGAAATCGCAGCACTCGTCTGTCCCTGTGCTAGGTTTGTTACTCCAAACAACAGCAAACAGTAAAGACAATATGTTTTGATTGAAGCATTCATTGTTATTGCTTTGTATGACTAATGGTTTGATATAAAAACAGATGTGATAGGAATAAGTTGGAGAAGTAAAAAAGTAGGTAGGCAGTGATGATGCAAAATGGAAAAGATTTAAAACAAAAAAGCCCAACTTTTTAGGTTGGGCTTCCAAGAAAGCGGTCTGGACGGGATTCGAACCCGCGACCCCGTGCGTGACAGGCACGTATTCTAACCAGCTGAACTACCAAACCTTCTTTAAGATTTAGCCTATCTTCGATAAGCGACCGCAAAGATAGACTTTTACTTCCTATTGTGCAATACTTCAATGAAAAAAAAATAAAAAAAAATTTCTACTCTGAATAATTCCTATTAGCTTCGCACTAAAGTAGGAAAGCATCCCGCACCTACTTATCCTAAAAAGATAACAGTAGTTTATGGTTTTCTTGGAATTTGAGCAGCCACTGGCAAGTTTGTACGAACAACTCAATAAAATTAAACAAGTTGGTAATGAGGGCGACTTGGACGTATCGAATATGATTAGTGAGCTTAACCAAAAAATTAAGCTAAAACGAAAAGAAATATACAGTAACTTAACGGGCTGGCAAAAAGTACAGTTGTCAAGGCATCCAGAGCGACCTTACACGATGTATTACATCCGCCAAATGTGTAATAAATTCATAGAGTTGCATGGAGACCGCTATTTTGCGGATGATAAGGCAATTGTGGGAGGTCTTGGCGATTTGGATGGACAAACTATCGTTATTTTAGGGCATCAAAAGGGCGTTAATACTAAGATGCGCCAATATCGCAACTTTGGTATGGCAAATCCAGAAGGCTATCGAAAAGCCTTGCGTTTGATGAAAATGGCAGAAAAGTTCAAATTCCCAATCGTTACGTTGATTGATACGCCAGGTGCTTTTCCAGGAGTGGAGGCAGAAGAACGCGGACAAGCTGAGGCTATCGCACGCAATTTGATTGAGATGGCGCAGTTGACTGTACCAATTGTTTGTATTGTGATTGGAGAAGGTGCTTCAGGTGGCGCAATTGGTATTGGGCTAGGCGATAGGGTGTATATGCTTGAAAATACTTGGTACTCTGTCATTTCTCCCGAGTCTTGTTCCTCTATTTTGTGGCGCAGTTGGGACTTCAAGGAACAAGCCGCAGAAGCCCTAAAGTTGACTGCTGACCACATGTATGATTTTGGACTAATTGATGGGATTATTAAAGAACCGTTAGGTGGCGCGCACGCTTCGCCAGACGTGATGGCTAGGGCGTTGAGAAGGCATATTAAAAAAAACTATTGCAGAATTGCAAGAACTTTCTGTGGAAGAATTAATTGAGCAGCGTATTAAGAAATACAGCAATATGGGCGAATATGAGGTTCGTACCACGGGTGCGGTTGAATGATACAAAAATTTGAAAAATCAAAAAAAACATAAAGCATTCATAAATATTTTTACTTTTGTCTTTTGATTAGTTAAACTAAAGAGAAACCCAATAAAACTGAATAAGCTACGTGAGGAAACCAGAGAATAGTGATGTATAAGGTACTAGATGTTAGTCGCGTCTTAGAATGGCTAGTTTAGAGCTAGGTGGTTTGCCTAGTATTTCAATATTTTTGACTAACATA
>JAAUTG010000017.1 GCA_012031785.1 Saprospiraceae bacterium
CCTCTAAACCAAAAGATTGGAGTGGAATTATCTTAGGTGTGCCATAAAGTTGCTCTATTTTTGGTCGTTGTCCTTGCAAACCCAACATGGTGGGTATGGAAGGTCCATAAACATCCGCGTCCATTAAGCCAACTTTAGCTCCGAGCTTTTGTAACGCCAGTGCGAGATTTACTGCAACCGTAGATTTCCCAACACCTCCTTTTCCCGATGCGACTGCAATGATGTTTTTAATATGTGGGGTCGTGCTACTTTTTTGGGCAGCTTCGTTACGCATCATGGTGTGAATGTTGACTTCTGCCTGTGGGTAAAGTTTTTGAATAATTCCCATACACGCAAAATTTAACTCTGCCTTATGTTCCATGTTGAGCGAAGGCAACAAGAGCGTAAAGTTGATTTGATCTCCATTGATAGTCAAGTCCGTCACCATATTCATTTTAATAATATCTTGACCCGAATTGGGGTCTCGTATGGTGGAAAGAGCTTGTACAACTGTTGTACGGTCAATTGTCATGTAATAACCTATATTTACTCATCTTAGATAATCAAAAATAGAATGTGCAACACTATCAAACAAAACATTTAACTGATGTCACGCAGTTCGCTATTTACATTTGGTTTTCTTCCCCTTACAGGAAGCACCTATCCATTAGGGTTGTTCGACCTAGTTGTGTTTGAGGCAACAGCAAATGATTTAACACGAGTTACTAACTGCTCCTAACACAAGCAACTAAGGTTCAAAGACTAAGTTACCAAAGATAAAATATTATTTCCTACACGGTTTAATACAACTTTAACAAACAATCCATTCCAGTATCGGTTTATACAAAAACTAATTGGTTTTGGATAATAGGTAATTTATCCTTTTGTTTCATCCTTTCACTGGCAAAATTATCAAACAAATCTTATGAAAGTTAAACCTTTGAACATTGTTTTGGGAATCATACTTTTAGCATCAGGTTTTTTTGTAGGTACAGCTTGGAAAACAAGCGAAGATAATGATACTACCACCACAGCAACTACTACGTCTGTACGAACACAAACGCCCATCCCTTTAAATACAGCGGCAACAGGTACGTTTAATAAGGAAGAATCCGCCACTATTCGTTTGTTTGAAGGGGCAGCACCATCTGTGGTTTTTATTACTACTTCTGTGGTACAGCGCAATATTTTTACAATGGATGCCACCGAAATTCCAAGTGGTACTGGCTCAGGATTTGTATGGGATAAAGAAGGACATATCATCACCAATTTTCATGTAATACAAGGTGCAGATCGCGCACAGGTCACTTTTGCAGACCAAACTACTTGGGATGCTAAAGTGGTTGGTGCTGCGCCAGAGAAAGATTTGGCAGTGCTGAAAATTGATATTGATGCCAATCAGCTAAAACCGATTCCTATTGGTAATTCGGACAATTTGCGCGTGGGACAATTCGCTTATGCTATTGGCAATCCATTCGGGTTAGATCAAACGCTGACGACAGGTATTGTGAGTGCTTTGGGACGTGAAATTGAATCTGTGGGTGGTGTCACCATCAAGGATGTAATTCAAACAGACGCTGCTATCAATCCTGGTAATTCTGGCGGACCTCTATTAAATTCTTCGGGAGAACTTATAGGCGTGAATACCGCAATTTATTCTCCTTCAGGCGCTTACGCAGGTATAGGTTTTTCGATTCCTGTAGATGCGGTTAAAAGAGCGGTTCCCGATTTGATTCAATTCGGTCGTATCAATCGTCCTACACTTGGTATCTATCCTGCTCGACAAGGAGGACTTCAACTGGAAGGTGTCCTGGTCATGGAGGTATCGGAAGGAAGTGCAGCTGCAAAAGCTGGGTTGCGTCCTACCTTGCGCGACCGATATGGAAGAATTATTTTGGGAGACATCATTGTGGGTATCAACAACGATAAAATTAAGTCTTACAGCGATTTGATTTTGACCTTAGAAAAATATAAACCAGGTCAACAGGTCGTCGTAAAACTACTGCGTGAAGAAAAAGAAGTCGAGCTAAAAGTAGTGCTGGATGCAGGTATTTAAACCAAAGCTAAAGTATTTTTGGTCATTTTAGGTACAAGATGCTGCAACTGGAAGATGAGTTTCTTCGCTTGGGGTTTGTTTGCAAGTAAGTAGCTAAGTTGCGGCAGACAACTGATTGGTGTTACGCAGTTTGTTGTTCGCATTTGAGAGGCTTTTCCTGCTTTTGTGGGAAGCCTCCCAATTGAGGTTGCCTAAAACCATGGTATCTAGCAATGAGTTGACATCAAAGCAAGTGGCATCATACACTTAACTTTTCATTATCACGTAATAAACAACTTGTAACTTTTCACTAATCCTCCTCTTCAAGTACCAGTTCTGCGTCCTTTTCCCAAATTTCCATTTCACAGGGTTTACAGTTGAACTTGAGTTTATATTCGGTTTCGCCATGTTTTAAGGTGAGAGGTTCTGCGAGTTTTTCGCCCATGGTGCTGCGCTGGTAGCGTGGGCATTTACCCAATTCGTACTTCACGCAATATTTAGTGACCATCACACGCGATTTGCCAGGGTCCCACTGCAACTCAAACGCTTTTTCTATTTCAGAAACGCCGTGCCGCTTGTAAAAACCACGAGCTAATTTGTTAGATACGTTATAAGTAAAATCAAGCGACTGCACAGGGTAAGGATGTTGCGTTTTTACCAGTTCATGTTCTTCTCGTTCGTAGTCCCGAATACGGATTTCTGCCAATTGCTCTAGGGCAGTTCTTCGAATTTCGTTTACTTTTGAATTGGGCAAGAACCAGTTTTGTGAAAAATCAATCGTGATTTCATCTGCAATAAAAGGGGTATTACCCGTTTTAGCTAAGTTCTTTCTAATGTTTTCGAGGCTTGCGCCCTGATTTTTTGCGGCTTCTTTTGGGGATTCCAAGTTGGTAGAGCAAGTGTGTCCGTCCTCATCCACCACTTGAAGCAAAAAGCCTGTTTCCGTTTCCAGAAAGTGCATTTTTACACCAATTTTTCGCACTGCACTATTTTCATTTTCTAACATTCGAGTAAACTCGGCATCGTGGTTGCGATAAATTTCTGTACCAATAGGCAACGGCTTCAATGTATTTGGTACGACCAAGTCATTGACAATCAGGTTAACTTGTACGCCTTCGCCTTCCCCTTGTTCATTCAGGAAATATAAGCCATCGCCGTTGTTGAGCAACTCGTGGTTTTCTATTCGATAGCCATTGGCTTTTATCTCCAGCAGCTTACCAATGTATTGCCCTTTTGATTTTGGACTATCCCAAGAACCAATTTTTGCGTGGCGTTGGTTGACAAAATAGTCGGTGTAACCTCTATTAAAACTACGGTCTAGTTCTGGTTCAAAGTTGTAAAAAGTTCTACCTGAAGAAGCCTTTTGATACTGGTCGGTGTGGGCTTCCAAAAAGCAATCTAGTTTCTTACGCAGGTAAGAAGTGTTGTTTTTGACGTAAACCACATCCTTGAGCCTACCTTCAATTTTGAAAGAAGAAACGCCTACTTTTATCAAGTTGGGAAGTTCGTCGCTTAGGTTTAAATCCTTGATGGATAAAAGATGGCTATTTTCGATGAGCGTATTGCCTTTGCCGTCTATTAGTTGGTAGGGTAGGCGGCAGTTTTGAGCGCAAGAGCCGCGATTGGCAGAGCGTTCACCATTGGCGATGCTCATGTAGCAGTTGCCACTAAAAGATACACACAGCGCACCAGTGACGAAGAACTCCAATTCTACATCAGTAGCTTGATGGATGTCTTGAATTTGGTCTAAATTCAATTCCCTAGCCAGTACCACCCGTTGAATGCCCGCATCCGCTAGGAACTTCACATGACCTGCATCTCGATTATTTGCTTGTGTGCTGGCATGGATAGCTATGGGTGGAAGTTCCATTTCTAATATACCCATGTCCTGAACAATAATGGCATCCACGCCAATATCATATAAATTCCAATGAGTCGTCGGCAGGTTTCTAGTTCATTATCGTACAAAATGGTATTGAGCGTGACAAACACTTTTGCTTTAAACAAATGGGCGTATTTAACCATTTCTGCAATATCTGCCACCGAGTTCGTAGCATTCGTGCGAGCACCAAATAAAGGCGCACCTATGTACACCGCGTCTGCGCCCGCATTAATTGCTGCCATGCCTTGGTAAAGGTTCTTGGCAGGTGCCAAAATCTCAATTTTTCTTTTCCTCTGATCCATTGCCATGCAATATCTATTTTGATGCAGTCGTGTTTGTTTTTGCTATTTTTTACAGCCGCTGCAAAAATACTAAAATTCTCTGCACAGAGCAAGTTTATTCTACTTATTCTAGTTCAAAATGCCTCAAACAGGTGTTGCAATAGTTGGACGTTTGATGGAAGGGGAGTAGGTTTACGGAAATTTAACAAATTACACAGTTAGCTTTTTGACTATTTCAAAAGCTGATGGAATGTGCTAATTAGAACGTTCCATCAGCCTTTGAAAATACTTTTACTACATATTTAAGTAACTGACCAACAGAAGACAGCTAATGCTATAACATCAATAACAACGAAAATACTACCACCTACCTGATAGTTTTTACCATAGAATATAGTATGAAACAACATCTTGAGCTTGTGTGGCAACGGGTAAAATCAATTCGTCCTGTCCTTCACTTTGGCGGAGTTGTACTGGTTTTTCCTGTACCATTTTGAGGTAGTAGTTCCCGTCAATATTGTACCAGCCATTAGGCATTTTATTGATTTTGTTGGCAACTGCTAGGCGGTAGTACAAGTTTTTTTCTTGCCCGCTGAAAGTAAGGTTGCGTTGGAGTTGTTTTTCTTGCACCTGAATTTCGTCCTGCACGTTGACTTTTCCTAACTGATACTCAAATACAGGGAATTGCTGCGCGTTGAGGGTATAGCCTAGCATTTGAAATTCGGTGTCGCGTTCGGTTGGAAATTTAGCTTGTGCTGCGTTTAGCTTAGCTAGAGGAATAGCGGCATCTAACTCAATTTTGGCGTTGAGCGGTTGAAGTAGTTGCGATTCGCCTCTACCGTCCCACATGTCGGTTACATCTGCAAATTTACCTTTCCAAGCACTTAAAATACTAGCATTTTGCAAGTCGTAGGCATAATGTAGTCCTGAAGCAGCACCGATTGAAATGGCGTGTGTTTTTTTCTCTCCCTGGTGCATCAAGAAGGCGCGAACCATCTCTGGCGCGTCTTGGGGCGTGACGATAATTTGTTTAGCGGCTTCTTTAGACCAAGGAAATTTGCTAGGCGGATTGAGTAAGTAGTGTTTTTCTACGTTTGGTCCTTCCACCTGCACCGTCAACCATGCTAACCAAACCTCTTCGTAGTAAGTTAGTTTGAAGGTGTGCGTACCTTTAGTTAAGTCAATCAAGGCGCGTGCTGTACCTATACCTGGGGTGTCTTCGTTGTGAACCACTAATTGATTGTCAATATACAAATCACCACCATCGTCAATAGTGGTTTCAAAAAGATACTGCCCATCGTTTGGGATATCCATGTTGCCTTCAAACACGATTGCAAAATGGTCTTTAGTTTTTGCCAAATTTTCTAGGTCAGCAAAGCTATTAAAAGTACCTGTTTCAGCCACTTTCATCGTGTCGAAGTCAGGAATGTAATCCCATTTGCCATTGGTATAAAGTTGATAGGTAAGGTTGCTCAATTTTACACTATCTTGTGCTAAAGTTTTTACACGCAATTTGCGAAATGCAATCGGTCCGTGGTCGCCTTGTATCATCAAGGGCGCTTTAGGTTGCTCGTCTGAAAAAGCAGCATCAATGGTAGGACTACTGACTTCCACATTTTTTTGTACAAGCATATCGTTTAAATAGACGTACTCGAATTTTGCGTTTTGTATTTTTTTACCCGCTTGATCAAAGCGTGGTGCGCGAAACAGTATTTTTAGTTTTTGCCAAAGTCCGGGTGCTTTGCTGGCGTTGGTCATAGGCGCAGTACCTGCTGTTTGTGTGCCCCCAACTTTGTCCTTCCATTGCGAATAGATGCCACCACAATCAGCGGCAGTCACAGTTGCTTTGTTCCAACTATCGAACAGTTGCACTTCATAGCGACTTTGCAGGTAAATCCCTGAATTTGATTCTTTGGGCATTAAAAACTCCATCTCTAGCTCCAAATCCCCATGTTCGAGTTGTGTGAATAGATGCTTTTTATTCGTAGCGTCGGGTAAATTAAGTAAAACACCTTTTCCAGCGGTAGTTTCTAAAGCGTGCTTTTGAGTAAAATCAGCAACGACATCTCCTACTAGCTGCCAATTAGGACTTGGCGTTTGGAAAGCAGAAAAATCGTCGAAAGTGATCGTGGAAAGAGGCAAATACGGCGCGATGGTAGTTTCCTCCTCCGTTTCTGTTTCGGTGCCAGAAGCGGTATCTTTTTGGCAGCCAAATAAAAAGGAAAAGATGAGTAAGAATAAAGGATAATATTTCATGTTAAGTTGGTTAGTTTTATCTTGAAAAAAGTGTTTTAGGACAGGCAGCACAAATGCAAGGATTATTGCAACAAACCCTTAGCTAGGAGCTTTGGGCTTGTTGCACAAGATGTTTGTACTTTATGCCATTTCTGGCACTAGATATAGCGCGTCACGCTGTGCTTTAATTTCTTCAGAACGAATATAATCGTCGAAATCTACCAAACGGTCAATCATTCCTTTTGGACCTATTTCGATGATGCGGTTGGCAACAGTCTGAATTAACTGGTGGTCATGGGTAGTGAAAATCAGGTTGCCTTTGAAGTCCCTCATCGCGTTGTTTAGGGCGGTGATAGATTCTAGGTCTAAGTGGTTAGTAGGTTCATCCATCAAAATAAAATTTGGCTGTTTTAGCATGATTTTGGATAACATACAACGTACTTTTTCACCTCCTGAAAGTACCCCTGACTTTTTATATACTTCTTCTCCAGAAAATAGCATTCTACCTAAGAATCCGCGAATGAATTGCTCGTCCTTTTCTTCTGAATATTGCCGCAACCAATCCATCAGTTCCATATTTTGTTCGTTGGCAAAAAATGAACTGTTGTCGTTGGGTAAATAGTCGAAAGTAATGGTTTGCCCGAACTCAATAGTTCCACTATCGGGCTTGACTTTGCCAGCTATTACGTCGTAAAACGCATTTACAGCAGAGGAGTCACGGCTCAAGAGCGATATTTTGTCCTCTTTGTTCATAATGAAAGAGACATTTTTGAACAACCACTCGCCGTCTGGATTGCGTTTGCTTAAATTGTGTACCCTCAAAATTTGGTCGCCAGCCTCGCGTTCAGGCTTGAAGTGGATAAATGGATATTTTCTACTGGACGGGCGAATATCTTCTAAGTTTAATTTGTCTAAGGCTTTTTTCCTAGAGGTTGCTTGTTTAGATTTGGAAGCATTCGCACTGAATCGCTGGATAAACTCCATCATTTCTTTGCGTTTTTGCTCCATTTTCTTATTTTTATTTGCCAATTGTTGTGCCATCAACTGGCTTGATTCGTACCAAAAGGTGTAGTTTCCAGTGAAGATACGAATTTGCTTGAAGTCAATATCCACAATGTGCGTACTAATCATATCTAGGAAGTAACGGTCGTGAGAAACAACAATTACTGTGTTTTTATAATCAGCTAAAAAGTCTGCTAACCAAGTTGCTGTTTCCACATCTAGGTCGTTGGTAGGCTCATCCAAGATGAGCAAGTCTGGGTTGCCAAACAAGGCTTGCGCGAGTAGCACTTTCACTTTTTCAGAGCCGCTCAAGTCTTTGACCAAGCGATAGTGTAAATCCTCTTTGATACCAAGTTGCTCAATAGTTCTGCGGCGTTGCTTTCCGCTTCCCAACCACCCATTTCGCCAAATTTATTTTCCAAATCGGCAGCCCTTAACCCATCTTCTTCCGTAGCATCAGGATTCATGTAAATTGCATTTT
The DNA here is from genome assembly GCA_012031785.1 of Saprospiraceae bacterium. Lineage (GTDB taxonomy): Bacteria > Bacteroidota > Bacteroidia > Chitinophagales > Saprospiraceae > JAAUTG01. Next base: position 7,896 of record JAAUTG010000017.1, read on the forward strand.
TTTCTACCATAATGCTATACAATTCCTTGTGCCCCATAATAACCGTGTTAAGCACTTCTTCATTTTCGTATTCAAAATGATTCTGCTTCAACACTGCCATACGATTACCTGGCTCTATGCCTATTCCGCCTCTAGTGGCATCAATTTCACCTGAAAGTATTTTTAAAAAGGTGGATTTACCAGCTCCGTTTGCTCCAATGACACCGTAGCAGTTGCCTCTGGTAAACTTTAAGTTTACTTCATCAAACAGTATGCGCTTTCCAAATTGTAAACTTAAATTCTCAACATTAATCATGTGCTATATATTTGAATTTGATTCGTTGAATTTTAGTCCTTAATACAAATGCAATTGATTTTTGGTTGTTCGTGTCCTATGAATAAAGGTGATACCTTGCCTAAACTATCAAACGCCACAAACTATTAACCATTAAACCATCAATTTCAGTAATTTAATACAAATTTACGTTCTTCAATAGGTACTACCAACGAAAGAACTAAAAAATGAAAAAAAAATTCAGAATTTTACTTAAATCCTATGCCGCATGGCACAAATTTAGCTTTTTTATTGTATATTTGTCAAGAGCTTTGAAACTTAAAGCCAATGGCACGCCACAATAGTAGCTATCTTGTAATGTAGGCAGTTCACTATTCGGAGTTGGCTATTCGTTTTTAACAGAGCTTTTTTCATGCTATCGTAGAAAGCTACGAAAGTGTGTCGTTGTTTATCATAAATCTGAATCTATCACATTACCAAAAGCATTTCAAAATGTTTAAACAATCTATTCTTCTCTTAGTTGTTCTCGTATTGGCAGCGTGTGCATCACCCAAAAATGAAGAAAACACGACCCAAGATTTTACCGTTAATACTGCGGTGGATGAAACCTTGAATTTTGAGCAACTTCGTCTATACCCTGTTGAAGCTGACGTTGATTTTATCGAAAGCCAGGCTGGGCTTGCAAACTGGATTACGCTTGAAGCAGCGTTAGAAAAAAGCCGCTTCAGAATTGTAGAAAAAAGACCTTTCGGGCGATTTGAAGATACAAATGCCACCAACGCGCTGATGGTAGAAAATAAAACTCAAGACACCGTCTTTCTTATGGCAGGTGACGTGGTAGAAGGTGGAAACCAAGACCGAATGATTGCAGAAAACAGGACAATCGCTCCGAACAGTATAAAAACCATTAAGGTGTTTTGTGTAGAACGTGGTCGTTGGAATCCTAGAACCACAGCCGAAGCAGGTGATGCACAGCGTTCGATAGCTTTTAGTGGGTATTACCACGTAGCTTCCAGCGACTTGCGGCGTACTATGAAAGCTACAAATAACCAACAAGAGGTGTGGAAAAAAGTAAGCGAAATCACAACCCATCATCAAGCCACTTCTGATACAGATACTTACGGCGCGTTGGCGGCTTCCGAAGCTTTCAACAAACTTAGTAAGGAATACCTTGACTTTTTTGAGGGCAAAATGGTTTCTCGCAGCAATGTGGTAGGTATAGTAGCGGTTAGTGGCAATAGAATATTAGGAATTGACGTGTTTGGGCATCCTAATTTGTTTAGAGCCAAATATGCTTCCTTGCTACACGGCTACGTCACAGAGGCAGTCACTAACGGTAGTGCGGTCAACATACAGCCTGAACAATTGTCCAGCTACTTGACTCAATTTTATTCGCTTTACCATACCAAAGATGAGGCAAAACGATTTATGTACCAAAATAAAATGGTACATTTTACAAACTTGGATTTTTGATTTTTATCAAAATTAAATGTTGTGAGTGTTTATTGTCGGGGTGACTTCAGGTCATCTCGACAATAAGTAAGTAACTTTCAAAAATTTATGTGCTGTAAAAACGCTTTTCACTTCGTAAGTTCTCCTCAACATTAATTCACCCACTTATGACTGGGTTCTTACCTGATTTTTTTTGGGAGGAAATACAGGTTAAAATAGCCAAAATAAGAAACATAACTTCGGATGAGTTTAACGTTTATCTTTGTCATCGCCTCAAAACATGGGACTTTCTCTAAGTCGTATATAAAGGCATCAGGTCAATCAATTCGTTGCCCAAAATGTTAAAAAGAAAAAAAAACCTCCTGTACTGATTACAAATGGAAGATTTTTGGTATTAATTCATAGAAACCAGCAAGGTTTGAATATTTTTGTGAAAATTATCCACAGAAAGATGATAAATGACAACGAACACAACTTGCTGGATTTAGTTAGAAGAGGAGACGCTAAAGCAATAGAAGCATTGTATCGCGCCTCGTACCATCAATGTGCGAAATACGTAACCAACAACAAAGGGTCTGCGGAAGATGCGCAAGACATTTTTCAAGAAGCCATCATCGTATTGTTTAAAAAGGTGAGAGAACCTAATTTTGAAATCGCCGCCAACGTTCCTTCGTTCCTATACGGAATTGTGAGAAACCTTTGGCTTAAAAAACTTCGAGACCATCAAAAACAAGGCTTAGTGCTGACTTTAGATGATCCCGATAAAACCATCCGCTGGTGGAAGTGGATGAAAGCGAGCAAAAAATAGAACTTGAGGAGCGGTTGGTTCAGCTACAACAATGTATGAGCATCTTGAGTGAAGAGTGCAAAAGGTTACTAGACCTTTCCATCTACAAAAAGTTCAATTCTAAAGAGATTGCTCAAGAGATGGGATACGCTGAAAGTTTCGTCAGGGTCAAGAAAAAACGATGTGTTGATGGTTTAAAAGACGAAATGAAGAAAAGAGTTGGAGCCCGCTGAGTTGGCTAAAAGACAAAAAACTATTCAGCAAGTGTTGAGTGGTGAAAAATTAAATAACTGAAAAGAGAATGTGTCATGAATCCGAACATTGATTACCTAGAATTTGAAGCGTTGCTCAATAATCAAGTGCCAGAGGAAACTCGTGGGCAGCTAATACAGCAAATCGCCGAAGACGAATCGTTAGCTGAAGACTTTGAGTTTTACAAAGATGTGAGAACTGTTGTAGAGTACGAAGGCGACACGCAGTTAGCTGCACTTAATTGCTCAAACTAAAATAAAACTTGATGCAATCAGGTTTTTTGAAGAGACCCCAAAGCCAGCCATTGCTAAAGTTAGGCAATTAGGAACAAATAGTAGAAGATTATATAGTACAATCGCTATTGCTGCGAGCATTACACTCTTGGTGGGGATGTTTGGTTGGTGGAACGTGCAACAGCAATTTAACAGTGAGGCTTTGGCTTTGAATAATTTTGGAGCAGATATGCCAACTGGGTTGCGCAATACGGACATTCAAGCCCAGAATAACCTTGATGCGGGTTTGAAAGCTTTTCACAACGGCGATTTGGAAGGAGCGGTCGCACTTTTTTCCTCTATCGAAATGCAGAACGATAGCTTTGCTAGTACGGTTGCTTATTATCTAGGACAAACATACTTCAAGTTGAAGCAGTACGATAAAGCAGTGAATGAATTTGAAAAAGTGGTCACTAGTAACGATATTCGCTTCAAGGATAACGCCGACTGGTACAACGTGCTTGCCAATTTAGCAAATGGTAAGGAGGTGACGCAAAGCCTAGCAGCCATTGCTACCAATGAGAATCATCCTTATCAAATCCAAGCCCAAGAACTGCAACAAAAAATGAATAGCATCTGGAAAAAGATAGCCAATTAAACCAATAAGCAGTTGTTGGATTCCTTTTTAAACACTTTAAATCTTGTAAGCCAAAGCCGCTAGATACTTTAGTGCTGTATTTACGCGGAGTTCTTACTTCAATAATTATGCTTGATTACCGATACGTTTATTTATTTAAAGTCAGGGGAAAAGATTTATATAAAATAGGTATTTCTCGAGATTGGCGCATTCGTCGCATCCAAGTACAGGACTCGGAAAGGATGAGGCTAAAACTGCGAATACTTTTGGCTGTACCCCTCTTCTTTTCCGAATATTTTGAAAAACGGTTACACAAAAAATTCGCTAAGTATAGAAAACCACTCAAAGGCGTTTCTGGTGGGACAGAATTTTTTGAACTTAGAAATTACGATGGGCGTGTTGGGCTTAGGGGGGAATTACTAAAATATTTTTTGTTGCAGTTACTCGTCATTACGATTATTTTCTTGAGCATTGGACTGGTTCTAATCGGTTGGAGTTGGGAAGACTATATCAAAATTATGTTTATAAACTAGCTTTTACACAGTAAAAAATAAACCATCTTCTATGCTTGACGAACTTCACGCCCTGCTTCACCGCGACCCATTTTTACTACAAGACGCACAGCGTTTGAAATTTGCTTCCAACTGGCATGAACTCCAAGGAGATGGAAAAGTAGTTTGGGGCGTATATCAAAGTTCTAAAACCGAAGCTCGCGTAATGTTGGATTTACGGCTGGAAAAGCCTGCTTTTCAGTGCAGTTGCAAAAGTCGTAAAAATCCTTGTAGGCATATTCTCGCCGTATTGTTACTGCTTTTAGAAAGCTCCGAACGAATACAAGTTGGTCACGAACCGCCAGATGACGTAGCCGCTTGGCTTCAAAAGCGCAGCAACCGATTGATACCCAAAACTAGAACAGAGGAAGAAGAAGCACATCTGGCGGATCAAAGAAACAAAACAAGAGCGGTTCGTTTGCAGCAAATGTCAAGCGGTTTGGACGATTTAGAGCGTTGGCTACATGACATCGTCAAGGAAGGTTTAGCCACACTGTATGACCGACCGCCCACTTATTGGAAAGAATGGTCAGCGCAACTTCACAATGCTAAAATGGATAATCTGGCTAAACGCATAGAGCGGATGCCTATTCTTTTTGCCACAGACGATTGGCATGAAGCCGTGTTGGCAGAGTTGGGCGATTTATACTTGATTATTCGAGGGTTTAGGCAGCTTGAGCAACTACCAGAAGGGTTGCAGCACGAGCTTTTCAACAGCATCGGTGTGAATGTAAAAAAAAATGACCTCTTAGAGTTAGATGCGGTGAACGACCATTGGCTAATTGTGGCACAGCGAGAAGGTGTAGAGGATAAACTTAGATTTCAACGTACTTGGCTTTATGGAAAAAAAACAGAACAATACGCACTGTTGTTGGAATATGCTTGGGGCGATTCTCCTTTTGCCTACACTTGGCAGATTGGAAAAACCTTAGAGGCAGCATTGATTTTTTATCCTGCGCAATTTCCGCAACGCGCCATCTGCAAAACTTTTCAATACGCTTTAGAGGATAATTTTGATTTGCCAACTTACCCCAATTTCTCCTCTTTTCAAAGTGCCTATGCCAAAGCGATTGCTAAAAATCCTTGGCTCAATGTTTTTCCTGCTCCTGTTGCGCAAGTAATCCCAGTCGTAAAAGATAATCAATTATACCTTTTGGACAGTAGGCAGCAGTGTTTGGCTTTAACCGCTGTTCCTGAAATATGATGTGGCAACTTATTGCCATGAGTGGTGGGCATCCTATCCATATTTTTGGAGAATGGGAAAAAGGAAACTGGACCATATTAGCTGCAAAAAACGACACCAATTGGGTGTATTTTGAGTCAACTGAACATTAGACCTTGGTCACTAATTCGATGCTATTGGCTCTTTAATAATGTTTAAAATTAATGCCGCCAAAGCCCCACTTACTAAAGCCCAGTGACTTACCCCTTTTGCTTTTTGCCGTCCCAGACTGCATAGTCAAAACGCCAAAGCTCGTAAGTATCAATAATGTAAGCTAGTTTTTGATGATAGGTTGCTGAAGTTGCATACCCTGAAACTTTTAGTCCTACGGCGGCGGCGGCGTAGTAAGGAATTTCCGTTTGCCCATTGAACCATGCTCTAGGATTGTCCTTTTTGAAGGTATGAAGAAAGGAATTAGATACCGTTAAATCGTAATTTTCGTAGGGCTGAAAATGATTCCAAATCCAACTATAACATCCTATATTTCCCATCTGGCAATCTCTTCGCACTAAGTTGCTGTGGCGCGTGTAGCTGTGTGCAACTTGTGTGTATGTTTCAAAGCGGTCATAGGGATAATCATCGGTGATGTTATAAACTCCTTTGGCGGGTTGAGTGATTAAAAAGTCGTTGTCTTTTAAATTATCGTATTGCTTTTGACGAACCTTTTGCTGTCCTGTTTTGGTAAGCCTTGCCTTGATGCCAAAATGATTGTTGCTTGCCTTTGCAAGTTTTGAGCCACCTGCGTCTGATTCAAGAAGTGCTTGTGCTAGTTTGATACTTGCCCACACCTCATTAAAGTACATTTCTTGTATAGCCAACACTTTATGCTGGTCAATATAATTGGTATAAATTTTTGCTTTTTCTAGTTTGCCACCTTTGAATCCTTTACTTGCCAGTTTTTCTAGTAATCTTTCTTTGCTCCAAGTCGAATGGATAATAATAGTGCCATCGTCTTTAGTGGTGGTTGCATTCGTAGCTTTTGCTTGGTTCGTTGGCACGGCAGTAGGGGATTTGATGGACAATGCCAAAGTTTTTAGCTCCTCTACCCCTGTCAAGAAAGTGCTACTCAATTGCTCCACGACGGGCAGCCCTATAAACTCTTCTTTATTTTCTTTGGTAAAGTACAAACCACAAAACAGTAATATAAGGAAGAGTAGCGTGCCAAACAGCGCACTCAAAAAATGATTTAATCCCTGCTCTGCGGTTTGTATTTTTGACATATTACTTTTGTAATCTATCGTTATAGTATTCCATTAAAGCAACCAATAGCCTTACACCGTAGGCACTGGCAGATTTTTGACTAGCAAATTCAGAATCTGTAAATGCCACACCTGCGATGTCCAAATGTGCCCAAGCAGGATGCTGTTCAATAAAAACCTCTAAAAACTTTGCGGCTGAAATGGCACCAGCCGTTGGTTTACCACTAAAATTGCGAACATCTGCTACATCAGATTTGATTTCATCTTTGTAAGTGTCCCAAAGTGGTAATTGCCAAACGCGTTCCCCAGTTCTTGTAGCTGCTTCCATCAAACCCTCCACCAATGCTGAATTGTTGCTAAACAGAGCTGCTGTGTGATAGCCAAAAGTTCGAATGGCACTTCCTGTTAGGGTTGCCAAATCAATCAGAATATCAGGCTGATGGTGCTTGAGGATGTAAGTGATAGCATCTGCAAGAATAAGCCTCCCCTCTGCATCCGTATCAATAATTTCGATAGTTTTGCCACTGTATGACTCAATAACGTCGCCCGGTTTTATGGAAAGTGCATCTACACTATTGTCGGTGGAAGGAATTACGCCAACGACGTGAATGGGAAGTTTGAGTTTTGCCGCCAACTCCACTGCGCCTAGCACTGCTGCTGCACCGCCCATATCGCTTTTCATGTAGTGCAAATTAGAGGATTCTTTTATGGAGATACCGCCTGTATCAAAAGTCACCCCTTTACCTACTAAGCCAATCTTGTGGTGGGCTGTTTCATTTTTATATTCTACAATAGTGAATGTAGCAGGATGCTCACTTCCTCTATTTACCGCCAAAAGGGTACGCATTCCTAGTGCTTCGATAGCTGCTTTATCAAGTACAGTGGCTTGATAACCATGAGTTTTAGCCGATTGGACTGCCCAATCCGCAAGGGTTTGAGGTGTTTTATAATTGCTTGGCAAATTGACCAGCTTAAACATGTCCATTTGAGTTTCGGCAATGGCAATACCTCTTTGAGCAGCCTCAAAAATCAGAGTTTCAGGAACAGTCGTGTAAATTAAAATTTTTATTTCACCTTCTTGCTTCAAAAAATGAGGTGTGGTAGCTTCTGTTTTTAAGTGTCCGATTTGATAAGTGCCAAGCAGTAGTCCATTGCAAATTGCTTCTACTAGCATGACACTTTGTTCTTGATGCAGCAAACTTATACCAACAGGGGCAGTAAATTTAGTGTGTTGTCGGTACGAAAATGAACGGAATACCTGTATAATTTCACCTGTGGATGGTTGATTGCCCATGCCTACTAAAAAAAATCTTGTAGTGTCTGCATGGTAAGCCACAACTTCTCCTTTTTCTCCTTTAAAATCTTTTCTAAGCAATTCCAAAGGAAGTTGAAGTAAGTTAGCAGTTTGTTCAAAATCGTCTTGTGAAACTTGTTGAGCAGTAAAAGGAAGTATCAAAACGTTTGGAAGCTGCTTCAAGTCAGCAGCAACAGTGAATTTTATCATTAGGGCTGTTTATGAATGGATAGTTAAAAAATATAGCACAATCACTTTACCTTATTTTCAAATTGTTAGGTTGCAATATGGAGAAGTTGCAACATAGTTAGTTGTTGGTAGAACAGTCAAACTGCATCAATCCATCAATCGTTTATTACTCCACTTTATAGTTCTACGATTAGTGGATTCGAGCGTTTTTTATACCATTAGTCAAGCGTAAAAAACAACGCAAAATAAAGCTATTTTCAATATCAAAAAATAATTATATTATTTTTTTTCGTTTTTTGATTATTTTTATGGGTTGTGTCGAAAAAATTGCAAATAATTATCGTTCATAATTACTGTTATTCGGACCAATGCAACTGTTCCGAAGACAGCTACAAACATTTTAAAATTTAAAAACCAAAAGTAAAGAAAGTATATTTTTCAAAACCTTGTTTTAGCATAGTTTGGATTAAAAAAATATCTTGCACCCAAATTGAAGTTTTTTGGAATAAACTAAAAGCATCGTTTGTCTAAGTCTTGATACTTTTGTAAATGTAAATCAAACACATGAAAAACAAACTTTTTATTTGGTCAATCACGGTCGCACTGGCAGGGTTTTTATTTGGATTTGATACCGCAGTCATTTCTGGCGCGGACCAACCCATTCAAAAATTATGGAATTTAAGTGCTGATTTTCACGCTTGGTTCATTATGTCTATGGCGTTGTGGGGAACCGTGATAGGCTCGCTATTTGGTGGGATTCCAACCGATAAATTTGGTAGAAAACGCACCCTGTTTTGGATTGGGGTATTATATTTTGTCTCTGCTTTGGGTTCGGGATTAGCTTGGGATCCAGCTTCCTTGTCGTTTTTTAGGTTTATTGGTGGCTTAGGGGTAGGGGCATCTTCAGTAGCTGCACCGACCTATATTTCTGAAATTGCTCCCGCCAACAGTCGAGGCAAGTTAGGGGCACTTTATCAATTCAATATCGTATTTGGTATTTTGGTTGCGTTTTTAACCAATTATTTGATTGGACAATACCTCGGTACAGATAATTGGCGATTGATGCTAGGCTTAGAAGCCTTACCCGCTTTGGCTTACAGCCTAATGGTGCTCACTGTTCCAGAAAGTCCGCGTTGGTTGATTTTGAAAAAGAAAGATACCACAAAGGCTAAAGCCATCTTAATGCAAATTCAATCCATTGAAGATACACAAAGTGGACATTTAGATAAAAAAGTGGATGACTTGATAGCAGAAATTAAATACGCTGACCAAAAAGGAAGTGCCGCTAAGTTTTTTCAGGAAAATATAATTTACCTATTTTTACTAGCTTTTTTGATTGCCTTTTTCAATCAGGTGTCAGGTATTAATTTTGTGCTGTACTATGCACCGCGTATTTTCGAGATGGCGGGTTTGGGAGCTAGTACCGCTTTGCTTTCTTCTACTGGTGTTGGGGTAGTTAATTTGATTTTTACGCTATTTGGGGTGTATTTGATTGACCGTTTGGGCAGAAAAACATTGATGCTTTTTGGGTCTTTAGGCTACATTTTTACGTTGAGCGCGCTTGCGTGGGCGTTCCTAACGGGTGCAAGTGGCAGTTTGGTAGTCATTTTTGTCTTTGGCTTCATCGCTTCCCATGCCATTGGGCAAGGTGCAGTCATTGGGTATTCATTCAGAAATTTCCCCAATCAAGTTCGCGCATCTGGTCAAGCATTAGGCACAGGCACGCACTGGGTATTTGCAGCACTGATTACTGCCACCACTTTACCGATTATCAAAATGCTGGGCGATAATCCTTGGAAAATCTTTGCCTTTTTTGCAGGAATGATGGTGCTGCAACTGCTTTACACCTTGTTTTTGATGCCAGAAACAAAAGGCGTAAGTCTAGAGGATTTGGAAAAACGATTGGTCAAACTATAATATTCATGTCATGAAAAAACCAACCGTTGTCTGTTTTGGAGAAGTGCTTTGGGATATGCTACCGACAGGAAAAGTGGCGGGTGGTGCGCCAATGAACGTGGCTTATCATTTGAATAATCTTGGTGTGGAAAGCCTTATGATAAGTCAAGTGGGAGCTGACGATTTGGGAAAAGAACTGCTGGCGTTTTTGCAAACTAAAGGTTTGACCATTGACTTTATTCAAGTTGTAAATGAGCACCCAACCAGTACGGTACAGGTAAAACTTAACGAAAGCGGCAGCCCCACTTACACCATTGTTGAAAATGTGGCTTGGGATGCCATTGACTTCGATGCTGCAAATTACAGTACAATTGAAAGTGCAGATGCCTTGGTTTATGGTAGTTTAGCAGCAAGAAAGGAACAAACCAGAAACACGCTTTTAGCGTTACTCAAGCTCGCTAAATTGAAAGTGCTTGATTTGAATTTGCGCAAACCATTTTATAGCTTTGAATTGTTGCAACCATTACTTTATGCAGCAGATATTGTAAAATTGAGCGATGAAGAGTTAGTAGAAATAGCCACGAATCAACAATTAGCTGGACATTCAGAACTACAGTTGTTGCAACTGCTAAAAGAGAAATACCATTGCAAGGGATTGTGTTGACAAAAGGAAAAGATGGTGCTATTTACCTCGACCAGAAAGGATATTATCAGGCTTCTAGTTTCCCGATTGAAGTAGTAGATACTATTGGTGCTGGGGATGCTTTTCTAGCCTGTTTTCTGAAAACTTACTCTATGGAGAATCGCCCGAAACTTGTTTAACGCGCGCTTGTGCTTTGGGTGCGATGGTGGCAGCTAGACGGGGTGGAACACCATTTGTAAGTGAACAGGATGTTTTTTTGTTTATGAATTATTATACAAATTAAATTTTGTTTATGGAGTGACTTCGGGCACTCCATAGATGATAATCAACGTTCAAAAATTATGATTGTAAGAAATCGTTGGCTAACCAATCTACTTGGACTTTTACTTTGTTCCTGCCAATTTACCACTTTAGAACATCAAACCGCAACCCCATACATGGAAGAACAGCACCGACCGCAATTTCATTTCACACCACCTTCCGGCTGGATGAATGACCCTAACGGTATGTGTTACTACGATGGAGAATACCACTTGTTCTATCAGCATTATCCTGATGCTTCAGTTTGGGGACCTATGCACTGGGGACACGCCGTGAGCAAGGATATGGTGAACTGGGAACATCTGCCTATTGCGCTTTATCCCGACGAGTTGGGCATGATCTTTTCGGGAAGTGCGGTGGTGGATAAAAACAATACCAGTGGGTTTAAATCTGGTGAAAACGACCCTATTGTTGCCATTTACACCTACCACGATATGACCAAAGAAAAAGCAGGCGACATTGATTTTCAAACGCAGGGTATTGCTTATAGTAACGACAAAGGTAGAACTTGGACAAAATACACAGGAAATCCAGTAATAAAAAATCCAGGTGTGCGCGACTTCCGCGACCCAAAAGTATTTTGGCACGAAGCCAGTCAGCAATGGGTCATGATTATTCAAGAGCCAATCGCGTGCAACTTTATCAATCTCAGAATCTGAAAGATTGGACGCTCGGTAGTGAATTTGGGGAATTGGAGGGCGGACATGGTGGCGTTTGGGAATGTCCAGATTTATTTGAACTAGCTGTTGATGGCGATACAAACAACAAAAAATGGGTTATGCTGGTTAGCTTGGGAAGTGGAGGAACAAACGGCGGCTCTGGAACACAATACTTTGTGGGTAGCTTTGATGGTAAAACTTTCAAAAACGACAACCCTCCCAATCGCTTGCTTTGGATAGACTATGGAAAGGACAATTACGCAGGCGTTACTTTTTCTGACATTCCCGAACAAGATGGTAGGCGGCTTTTCATGGGTTGGATGAGCAACTGGCAGTATGCCACCAAAGTACCGACCACCGCTTGGCGCAGTGCCATGACTTTACCTAGAGCTTTCAATTTGAAAACAACAAAGGATGGCATTCGCTTAATTTCTACGCCTGCCAAAGAATTGGAAATACTTCGTAGCAATACAACCCAAATTCCGGCAACTGTGATTGAGAACAACTATGACTTACAGGTGTCTGACGCGAATGCTTTAGAATTGGAACTCACTTTTGATTTGAGTGCTACGGATGCAGCCTCTTTCGGCGTGGAACTTTATAACGACTTGGGCGAAAATTTCAAAATTCGCTACGACCGAACCGCTAACTTATTCATTGCAGATCGTTCCAATACAGGAAATAGCAGCTTTTCACCCGATTTTGCAGGCTTGCATTTTGCCCCAAGAACAATCGTGGACAATAAAAACGAATTGACCTTGCATCTTTTTATAGACCATAGCTCCATCGAAGTTTTTGCGGATGGTGGTGCGACCGTCATAACCGATATTTTTTTCCCAAACAAGCGGCTTGATAAAGTCAGGTTCTTTACTCAAGGTGGGAAAGTTGCTTTGAAGGCTTCAAAATATTTTGAGCTACAAAGTGTTGAAAATTAGTATAATCCGTAGGTAATAATTGTTGAATTTAGTCAAGACTTCACTTCAAGTAAAGCCTTGACTAAAATCTACGCAAACTGCTTTTCATAAGAAGCTAACTGCGCAACATATTGTGCAATACCTCCAAAGTACGTTGAACTTCATGAAAGGTTGTGTAGGCAGAAATTCCCATTCTGACTACACCTTCTGGAGCTAATCCTAAAACTTCGGTAGCTCGAAGCGCGTAAAAATGTCCATTCCAAGCGCAAATATTATGGGTGGCGAGGTACTGACAAACTTGGGTAGCCGTATAGCCTTTCACTATAAATGAAACTGTTGGAGCGCGGTGCGCAACTTGAGCATCCACACCAAAAATCTGAATACTTGGATGCGTCTTTAGTCCTTCAACAAGGGACACAAAAAGGCTTTTTTCTTTAGCACTAATGCGTTGCATCGCATCTTGTAGTCTTGCTCGATAGTGATTGCCTTCTCCCAAACCAGCAATAAAATCAATAGATGCTTGCACCCCAGCAATAGCAGCGTGGTTGAGTGTTCCAGTTTCGATAGAATACGGTGCATGTTGATAAGTGGTTCTCAATCGCTCTGCTGGCAACCTATCCAAAAGTCCAGGTTTGCAATAAAGCAGCCCCACATGCGGTCCATAGAATTTATAAGCCGAGCAAAGCAAAAAATCACAGCCCAATTGCTGCACATCTATTGAAAAATGAGGTGCATAATGTACCGCATCCACCAATAGCCATGCGCCAACTTGATAAGTCCATGCCCTTATTGTTGCCAAATCATTCACCGTACCGAGCATATTAGAAGCGTACCCAACCGCCACCAAGCGAGTGCGTTCACTGAGTTGCGCTTGAAAATGCTGATAGTCAAGTGTTCCTTCAGGGAGCAACCTTACTTCTTTCACCACAATGCCGCGTTCGCGAAGTAATAGCCAAGGTCCGCGGTTAGATTCATGGTCGAGTTGTGTAATTAGAACTTCATCGCCTGGTTGCAAGATTTTTCCGATGGCGTGGCTAAGGGAAAAATTCAAAGAGGTCATATTTTGACCAAATGAAATAGTATGCGCGCCTGCAGCACCTAGGAAATCAGCCACCTTTTGTCTCGTGGTTTCCATCATTCCATCTGTTTCTTGCGTAGTAATGAAAGTACCATGCGTGTTGGCGTTACTGTTGCGATAGTAATTTGCAATAGCTTCGATAACTAGATGTGGCACTTGCGTACCTGCCGGTCCGTCCAAAAAAACGAGTGGCTCTCCTTGATGTAATCGCTGTAAAGCTGGAAATTGTTGACGAATTTGTAAGTCATTCATATTAAACCACTTGTGAAGTTTATTATACTAGCTACTAGCTGATATTATGCAAGTTGGTGATGGGTTAAATTAGTTATCTGTTCGGTGATCAGCAATTTGCATGATTTAGTTAGCACTCAGTTACTTTATGGAAAGCGTTCAGAAGGTTCAACAATAGCACCATCAACCTTACCATCAAATAACCAGTTGTCTAATATCTAGCTACAATAAAGATTGTAGTTTCATCGCTAAGCTCATATCGCCTTTAATTTTGACTTTGCCTGTCATCACTGCCATCATAGGGTTCAGTTCGCCTTCCTGTAGTTTGCGCAATGTAGCGATGGTCGTGCTTATCGTACAATCCGCGTCCTTATTTTCTGTGGAAATGACATTCTCTGTACCTGTTCCGTCCAAATGAATAATACCCAAATCTAGTTCAAACTTCAAGGAGCCTCCAATAGGTGGATTCAACTTTGCTTGTTTTTCGATCATACTCAATACTGTTGCTAATTCCATGTGTAATTGATTTGAAAATTTAAAATAAAAATCCTAACTACCTTACCATCAATACGCTTTCGAGCGTGTAGGTATTTATTATGGAGTGTTTTAGAAATACAGGTTGATGCTACTGGCTTTTTTTCAATTGTTGGAAAATACTAACAACTGACGTTGAGCAATTGGCTGTTTATCGTTAGCCATATCATACAGGATAGTTCTACTATTTCACGTTTACTCCTAAAGACCAAATTGCTAAAGACCAACTGCGTAATGTCAGTTATGAACTTAACACGCATTAATATATAAGCACAAATGATATGGAAAGACTACAACGCCCAAAAATGTTTCAGAAAATGTATAAATGCTTGAGAATTAGAAAAAAATAAAAGAAAAATTCAAACTCTTTTTGAAACATCAATAAAATTACGAAATTTGCCACTCCTTTTGAAAAAAGTAGTTTATTAATTCATAACTTATTATAAACCAGTAATTAGCATGAGGAAGGCAGATCTGGTAGCCGCTATCTCTGAAAAAACGGGTGTACAAAAAAGTTGATGTACTCGTAGCTATTGAAGCATTCTTTACAGAGGTAAAGGACTCCTTGGCGCAAGGAGAAAATGTATATATTCGTGGGTTTGGTAGCTTCATCGTAAAACGTAGAGCAAAAAAGATCGGAAGACATATCAAGCAAAATACAGCACTTGAGATTCCAGAACACTTTATTCCAGCTTTTAAGCCAGCAAAAGTGTTTGTAGAGCAGGTAAAAGACAATGTTCACGAAATGCCTGAAGGAAAAGCAGACGATGAGGATTAATCTTATCGCGAAAAAAAGAATATTCGTGTAATTTTGTCCTCCGTTAGATACTTGATGGCTCAAAAGAATATTCTATGACTAAGTTACAATGGCTGGTAATTATTCTAGGTGTGGTCCTTTTTTGTGTGCTCTACTTTGGTCTTGATACCAAGTCAAGCAAAATTAAGGCAATAGAAAAATCTAGATTGTTAACTACGGAAACGACTAGTGTTCAAAACTTGTTGCAAGAAGCTAAGGCAAAACTTGCACCTGAACAAACTGGAATAGTGCTGGCTATTGAACAAAGGCTAGAACAAACCACCCAAGATTCGCTTAAAGTGGCAATGTTCAAAGAACTTTCTGGAGCTTGGTACAAATTAAAATATCCAGAAATTGCAGGCTTTTACGCCGAAGAAGTGGCAACTTTAGAAGACACCGAAGCAGCTTGGTCTATTGCAGGTACTACTTACGCGCTTTGTGTACAGCAGGCAAAAGATGAAAAAATTAAAAGCTACTGTACCCAACGTGCCATACAAGCCTTCGAGAGTGCGAGTTCAATTAATGCAGCCAATACCCAGCACAAAGTGAATCTGGCATTGGTGTATGTGGAAAATCCACCATCTGAAAACCCAATGAAGGGCATACAGTTGTTGTTGGACTTGAATAAAACATATCCAGAAGATATTTTGGTGCTACTTACTTTGGCGAGGCAAGGGATAAGAACTGGGCAATTAGATAAAGCTACCGAAAGGCTAAGTAAAGTGCTTTCGATAGATACCAATAATAGAGACGCTTTCTGCCTACTATCCCAAATATTTGAGCAGCAGGGAAAACAAGCGGAAGCAGCATCCTATTCTGAAAAATGTAAAAACCTGAGCGAACAATAGAGGAGTACGATATGTTTCCCATTGTTTGGTCATTTGTAAAATTTATTTTTTAATTCACAAACAAAAGTTAGTCAGTATGCCGTGTGGAAAAAAACGTAAGCGACATAAAATCGCTACTCACAAAAGAAAGAAAAGACTTCGCAAGAATCGTCATAAAAAGAAGAAGTAAAAGTATAGCTATTCAATTCGACCTTGTTGAATTGGAGTAAGAAATCCGTTGCTTCATCTGAATAGTTATAATATGGCGGAGTAGCTTAGTAATAAATTAAGAGTTCTAGTTTTAATCATTTGATGACTAAGTAGTTATGAAATTATCTCAACGCTCTGGTTACTATTTATACTGGTTACTCTGTCATCGCCAAACGGCGTGCGACCCCCAAAAAAGCGTTTAATACAAAACCTTTGTTCAAAAGTAAAATTTTACATAAAAAAACTTTTGGCATTTTATCATTAAAATGTCAGAAGTTTTTTTGTTGCACGAGGTGTTTGTTATACATTTGACGACATAATTGCAAGATAAACTGTTTCTACACTTTAGCAATCCTTTTTTCGAGCAAAATGATTAAGGCTAAAGTCAAAGCAAAAATATTAACTCATAAGGGCATTTGCCAGAGTAATGATTTGCGCTATTTAGTATCATCAAAACTGTATTTTTTTAGCACCTTAAAATTGAATCAGAAAGTAAAGTTAAAACCTTGAAAACAAAATCAGTCAGCAGAGCATAAGCAAGAGAAAACAAGGATTAAAACTCTACGCTAGAAACCCATCTTCCTTCCAAGTTAGGATAGCAGAATTGAGGCGTGAGGAACTATTTACAAAAGAAACTATTTTACACTTTGTAAAATTTTACGAAATTGAAGAAGTGTAAAGTTAAAAGCTATTTGACGTTTTGTGAATCAAATCGTTTGAAACCATCAGTAGGTTGTAGGCAAACGATGAGTAGCTACTAATCATAAGCAAAGTTTATTTGTAGTTGCGATTGCAAAAAATTATCAAATGGCTAATTGAAATTGTTTTCTGTGTGAAAAGGTTAATTGATAGCTTTAGTGGTCTCTGACCATTTTAAAAACTTATTGGAGGCATCAATTGAAATGCACCTATATTTTTAAGCTATAATTAACCTTGCTGTTAGGCACTAAAATTGCTATCGTACAAATGGGAGCATAGCAAATACAGTGTCCATTTTTCTATAGGAGTGGTCAAAAGTAGCCTTCCCTTCAAGAAAGGAATTTTGTTTTTGACAAGCCACTCATCCATATATTATTTTTATTTCTTTTGTTAAGTTTTGATATACGCTCGTGTAAACACTGCTCCATTTGCCCTATAATTATTAGGAGCGATAGTGGAAAAAGAATTAATTATCAATTCAACCAAAAACGAGGTTAGAATTGCGCTGCTGGAAGACGGTAAGCTAGTTGAATTACACAACCAAGAAAAAAATACTCACTTTTCGGTAGGGGATATTTTTCTAGGTCAGGTAAAGCGGTTGATGCCAAGTTTGAATGCCGCTTTTGTAGAAATTGGGCATGAAAAGATGCTTTTTACATTATACCGATTTAAGTCCTAAACTAAATCGGTACTCAAGTACACTCGTGAGGTAACTTCGGGTCGTGCTAAGACGCACAAACTTGATAATTTCGTGATTGAACCAGAAATTATCAAAAGTGGAAGAATAGACAGCGTGCTAGATCGCAAGGACTTGATACTCATTCAAATCCTGAAAGAACCTATTGGTACAAAAGGTCCTCGACTGAGTTGTGAAATTACGATACCAGGGCGGTTCTTAGTGCTTTCGCCTTTTGTGGACGTAGTGGCAGTATCCAAGCGAATTGCTGATGTAGAGGAGCGCAAAAGGCTTAAAAAAATTATTGAAAGCATTAAGCCCAGAAATTTTGGAGTTATTGCTCGAACGGCTGCGGAAGGGAAAAACTCTCAAGAGTTGCATGAAGAGCTGGAAAGCATTATGGCGAAGTGGGAACAGATTTTTTTGCAGATGCAAAAATCTAAGCCTCCTGTAAAGCTACTCAGTGAGTTAGATAAAACCACTAGTTTGTTGAGGGATTTAATGACAGATTCATTCAACCGAATTTTGGTGGACGACCGAGAGTTGTTCGACAATACCAAATCTTATCTCAACTCTATTTCCCCTGATTACGCTAAAATATTACAGCTTCATCGAACTAATCGCAATATTTTCGATGCCACAGGTGTAACAAAACAAATTAAAGTTTCTTTTAGCCGAACACCCACGATGGACAGCGGTGCTTACGTGGTCATAGAGCATACAGAAGCTATGCACGTAGTGGACGTGAACAGTGGTCATAAAATGACCTTAAAAAATCAGGAAGATGCAGTTCTCAATGTGAATCTGGAGGCAGCACAAGAAATTGCAAGGCAATTGAGGTTACGTGATATCGGAGGTATTATTATTATTGACTTCATTGATATGCGTAATCCTGATAACAAAAAGACGCTGCAACGGGAAATGAAAAATTTTATGCGGCATGATCGCGCCCAGCATACTATTTTGCCGTTGAGTAAATTTGGATTGATGCAAATAACCCGTCAGCGCGTCAGACCAGAGGTGAAAATCAATACCGCGGAGATTTGTCCAGTTTGTAATGGAACAGGTAAAGTGAATGCCTCAATCCTGTTGATTGACGAAATTGAACGCGACTTGAGCCTCATCATGCAGTCGCGTCCCAGCTCTAAAATGTATCTTCGCGTGCATCCATTCGTGGAAGCCTACCTCAAAAAAGGTTGGAAATCCGCCAGTGTGCGTTGGTATTTAAAGTACCAAAAATGGATTAAAATAACCGCTAATAACGATTTCCACATTTTAGAGTATAAATTTTTTGGTGACCATGGCGACGAAATACGCTTGAAAACGGAGGAAGAAGCACTTGTAATTATGGACAACCACAGCTAGTGGCGCGGCAAGCGGCAATAAGCAAAAAAAGAAATGCCAGTAAAAACAAAGATGACCAGTTCATTCTTAAGTCTTGCATAAAAGAAAGCTTTTAAAATTAATGCGTGATTTTTTTGTAGATTGTCAATATCTTGTGCGAAGATAAGAATATGGATAGGTGGAGGTGTTAAATCAAAAAATAGGATGTTGCACCTCTACCTATCTATCCACGTACAAAAGTATTTTTTTGATACATATTCTTCAAAATGGAACGCAAAAAAAAGGTACTCGTTGCTCCTCTAAAATTGGGGGCTTGGACATGCTACTCGTTGCATTCCAATTATTCGCAACTTAATTGACCTCGGTATAGAAGTCATACTAGCTTCTGACGGGCGTGCGCATACCTTATTGAGCAAAGAATTTCCCAACTTACAGCTTATTGAGTTGCCTGCTTACAATATCACTTACCAACGTAAAAATTTTGTATTTGGTTTAATGTTGCAACTCCCTAAAATGGCTTATGCCGTGTGGAGGGAATATCGGCAAGTCGGACGTTTAGTAAAAGCGCAGCGTATTGACGCGATTATTTCCGACAATCGCTTTGGCTGTTTCGCTCATCAAGTGCCGAGCGTCTTCATTACACACCAAATTAACTTGATGGTACCCAATATTGCCTTACAGGCGCTTGCTCGTTGGGGAAACAGATTTTGGATTAACACTTTTTTTGATACCTGCTGGGTGCCTGACTTGGACGGTGAACCTAATCTCTCTGGCGAATTATCCCATGGAATGAAAATGAAATCAGTCATTTATTTAGGGGTGTTGTCGCGAATGAAATATCAGGAAGTAGAAAAAAATACGACTTGATTAGCGGTGCTATCAGGTCCAGAGCCACAGCGCACCTACTTGGAAGAAATGGTATGGCAACAATGTCGTGAAATTCCTCAATCCGTTCTTATGGTGGGGGGGAAACCAGAAATTCATGAACATACCTTTGAACATAATATAGAATATATCGCGTTTATGACTTCCGAAGAACTTAACCATGCCATGCTCGCCAGCGATGTCGTCCTATCCCGTTCTGGGTACAGTACACTTATGGATTTAGTGTTTCTCAATAAAAAAGCTATTTTGATTCCTACTCCCGGACAAACAGAGCAGGAATATCTAGCCACCCATTTTGAAGCACAAGGAATATTCGTCAGGCAAGCCCAAGATACCCTCAACATCAAAACTGCGCTTGAAAAAATTCATCAAAGAGAAGACTTGCGCGTGTTGGTGAACCAGCACTACGAAATTGTGCGTTTGAATGAAATTTTAAAAGCATTTTGCGCTCAATAAAAATAAAGAGCTACGAGCTATTCGTCCTTTATTTTTGGGTAACTACTCCAATTCACTCAATGCTAGCAAAGTTAAAACACCAATAAAAATTAATGCACAACGCAACCATCTAACGCTCAAATCACCAAACAACCAATCACTAAACAACCACCAGCATGATAAAGTACAAAAAAGACATCAACAACATTGCCACCTTAATGCTCGACATGGAGTATCGCGGCAAAAATGTCATTAACCACGAAATTGTGGACGCTTTTATTCCTGTTATTCAGCACTTGCAGCACGAAAAAACTAAAAAAGTGCTAAAAGGAGTAATCATCACGTCCAACAAGAAGAACTTCCTAGAAGGTGGGGACTTGGAATACCTATACAATGCCAAAAGTGCAGAAGAAGTCCTTTTTTTCACGCGCCAACTCAAACAATTGTTCAGAGATATTGAGCGTCCTGGCGTACCAGTGGTAGCTGCCATCAACGGTACAGCACTTGGCGCAGGATTTGAAATGGCGTTGGCTTGTCACCACAGAATCGCGCTGGATCAACCTAAAATACAAGTTGGACTACCAGAAGTGAAGTTGGGGCTGATTCCAGGTGGTGGAAGTGTAGTGCGTTTAATGTGGTTACTAGGTATCGAAAAATCTTACCAAGTGCTGGAAGAAGGCAGGCTCTACACGCCTCAAGAAGCACTGCGCGCTGGCATCATTGACGACACGGCGCAAACGCCCGAAGAAAATGATAGAAAAAAGCCAAAAACTTGGTTAATGGAAATTGAAGAAGGACGCAGACCTTGGGACCGACCTCAAGCCAGTATTCCGCATGGAACTGCCTCCCAACCCCATGTCAATGCACTCATTCAAAAACTGAACATGCAGTTGGTGAAACAAAAGCAATTGAACTTTCCCGCTCAACATACTATACTTAATATTTTGGCGGAAGGCTCGAAAGTAGATTTTGACACCGCGTCCTCCATTGAAAGTAGATATTACACAGAGTTAATTTGCAATAAAGTCACCAAAAACATGATTCGGGCTTTTTGGTTCGACTACAATGCCATACAAAGTGGTGAGCGCCGACAAAAAGGATTTGGAAATTCCGTCCTAAAAAAGTCGGTATCATTGGTGCTGGATTAATGGGTACAGGCATTGCCACCAGTTGCGCGGTAAATGGCTTGGAAGTGATACTAAAAGATGTTTCCAAAGTGATTGCAGAGCAAGGAAAACGACAAATTGAGCGCAACTTAGTGGAAATGATACAGCGCAATGAAATCGCGATGGAAGAAAACAAGCTATTTTAAAACGAGTTACGGCTACAGAACGAACAGAACTCTTTGAATCCTGCGATTTGGTGATAGAAGCCGTTTTTGAAAATGCAAACGTCAAGCAAAAAGTAATTAAAGAAGCCGAAGAACACCTCGATGAATACGCCTTTATCGGCAGCAACACGCTCTCCATTCCAATCACCAAACTTGCAGCCGTCTCCAATCGTCCAGAAAACTACATTGGGTTACACTTTTTTCATCCTGCACAACAAGTTCCGTTGGTAGAAATTGTGAAAGGCGAGCAAACTTCTCCAGAAACCATCGCCAAATCTTTTGACTTCGTGAAAGCCATCAATAAAATACCTATTGTGGTGCGGGACGATTGGGGATTTTACGCCGCTAGAGTACAAAATACTTACATCCTAGAAAGCATCACCATGTTGTTGGAAGGCTATCCACCAGCACTCATTGAAAACTTAGGGTTGCAAGCTGGAATGCCCAAAAGTGGTCTAGCTTTTGCAGACGACCTTGGCTTGGAACTGGTGCAAGGCTACGAACACCAAGCTGCCGTACATTACGGAAGCAGATACACCCAGCACCCTGCCGTAGCTGCACTGCAACTCCTTAGCAACGAACTGGGTAGAAAAGGAAAAAACGCAAGCAAAGGCTTCTATGAATATTCAGAAAACGGAAGTCGAAAAATTTGGCAAGAACTCACGCACTATTTTCCAACTACCTCCACACAGGAAATTCCCCAAGAAAGACTCATCGAACGCCTCCTATTCGCCCAAGTCATCGAAGCTGGTTGGTGTTTGCAGGAAGGAGTGCTAAGCACAGTGCCAGAAGCAAATCTAGGAAGTGTCTATGGCTGGGGTTTTCCTGCTTACAAAGGTGGCGTGATTCGATACGTATTTGATTACGGCAAAGCTAATTTCGTGGAGCGTTGTAAATTTTTTGAGCAACAACACGGCGAGCGCTTTCGATTGCCGCCTTACTTGTTGAAAATTGAAGAAATAGAGTAGAAGATAGAAAGTTTGCAACAGGTTATAATCTTCAATTGATTGAAAATTACTTTTTTGTATTTATATCTAGTGAGGTTTCACTTCAAATGAAACCCTCACTAGACGAAAACTATCCTCAAATTATTCTTTCACGAATCGAACTACCTGCGACGTTGCACCTGAGCGCACATATACCAAATAAGAACCGCTCGTCAAAGCTGCTACGTTTAGCTCCACGCGAGTTTGTTCTTTTCCAATAGTTTGGCGATTTACGATGCGACCTGCCATGTCTCGAATTTCAATTTGCTCAATAGAAGCGGCTGATTCCAACACCAAGACATCAGAGGTTGGCGATGGATAAGCAACCAAATTACCTGCAAGTTTTACCGCTGCCGCCACGATGTTGCTGTACTCAAACGCACCATCAAAGTCCACCTGCTTTAAGCGGTAGTAATTTACACCTGCTTTTGGTGTAACATCCACGAAGTTGTACGTTTGTGGCTCAACCGTTGTTCCAGCGCCTTTCACTTTACCCAATACTTCAAACTTTGCTCCATTTTGGCTGCGCTCGATTTGGAAATAGTCGTTGTTTTCCTCAGAAGCCGTTGTCCAAGACAATACCACCGTTTTCGTTGCTTGGTGTAGCCGTGAAAGTGGTTAGTTCGACTGGCAAAAGTAAAGTACCCGTACAAGTAAGCGGTGAAGTTGTATTCCA
>JAAUTG010000189.1 GCA_012031785.1 Saprospiraceae bacterium
GCGCGCATTACAATTGTAGGTGATGCTACGGATAACTCCACCACCTTTACAGAAGATATGTTAATTGACGCTCGCCCACGTACTACAGCTTCCTTGCTTTGGGAAGTAGCAGAGCCTTGGGGACTTTGGACAGCACATCGCACACCAAACTTGGGTGCTATTGTACAAGAAATTGTAAATAGATCAAATTGGCAGCCAGGTAATGCTCTTTCTTTTCTCTTATTGGGTGAAAATCAAGGACCTAGCGAATTAGAAAATGCAAGAGAGTTTGAATCTTTTGAAAATATTGCTGACCCAGAAGATGGTGGTGATGGACAAAATCATCCAGAGCGTGTACCGCAACTAATCATTTATTACAGTGGAGTAAATTCTTCTGCTTTAGCTGTCGCTATTATGCCAACAGACACTATTACTGATGATGGTGTCACTTTTGCTGCTTCTTCTGATGATGCAGAGCAGGAAAACGATGAAATTGATGCTCTTTTTGATGATGACATTGACGCAGGCTGGGAAGGTGAGCCAGATGATCAAAATATTTTGACAGCAGGCTTGCGTTTTAGAGGCATTAACATTCCACGCGAAGCGGTTATTGATTCTGCATACATTCTTGTTTTCTCGCACGAAGCAAAAACAGCAGAAGATGTAGCTCGTATCACTATTGCTGCCGAAGCAACAGACAACGCGCAGACTTTTACGGAAGACATGTTGATTAGCGACCGCCCACGTACCAACGCCTCATTACTTTGGGAAGTGGCAGAACCTTGGGGACTTTGGACACCTCACCGCACGCCTGATTTAAGCCATATTGTTCAAGAAGTAGTGAACCGTGAAGGCTGGCAAGCAGGTAACGCTATTGCTTTCGTCTTATTGGGTGAAAATCAAGGACCTAGCGAAGTAGAAAATGCAAGAGAATTTGAATCTTTTGAAAATATTGCTGACCCAGAAGATGGTGGTGATGGACAAAATCATCCAGAGCGTGTACCGCAATTGATTATATTTTACACGGTATCTGATGTCGTTTCCTCTGTAAGTAGTTTAGCTGCTAATGTAAAGTCTTTATCTTTATATCCTAACCCGGCTAGTGCCAATACAGTTACGGTTGAATTAGAATCTAACGAGGCTTCTGATATTCGTCTTTACAACACACAAGGTCAATTAATGTCTATATTGCGCCACGATTTTGGTCAACAGTTTGATTTGAATATCAACCACTTGCCAAAAGGAATTTATTTTGTGCAAGCAACACAAAACAATCAAGTTTACATCCAAAAACTAATTGTTGAATAAATTCGCTAATCAGTGCAAGCTGGTGAGTAAAATCAAATGTCGTCAACTTAGTAAAATCTTGCTAGTATTAACGAAATGCCTTTGCATTTCTGAATATATAAATTTTTAAAAATCAGTGCCATAGTGTCGAATCACTTCAAGTCATTCCGACACTATGCTCAGTCTTAAGTTGACGACATTCGAGACAATCCCAATAATTCAAACTCTAAATTATCTTGCTATGTTGTTCCAAGCAAAACATTACGTTCTATCGCTGCTGATTGTATTTACTTTTATCTGTCATTCCTTTGCTCAAACTTTCACCTTACAAGGAAAGGTGTTGGACGAACAAACCAATGAACCGCTCACTGGCGCAACTGTCTTGGTAGAAACTACCAGTCAAGGCACAACGACTAATGCGGACGGAACATTTACCATAGCAAATATAT
Organism: Saprospiraceae bacterium; assembly: GCA_012031785.1. Lineage (GTDB taxonomy): Bacteria > Bacteroidota > Bacteroidia > Chitinophagales > Saprospiraceae > JAAUTG01. Next base: position 1,716 of record JAAUTG010000189.1, read on the forward strand.
CTTCAAATCCTATTAGAATCAGTATCTCTTACATTGGATATGAAACTAAGCAACTAGAGGTTGACTTTCGCAACAAGAAATCAAGTAATCTTTCGATTAAATTAGCCTCTTCTTCCTTAGAATTGGCAACTATTGAGGTACAAGGTATCGCCACAGGACAAATCAAGGCATTTATTGAGCAAAAAAATGCAGAAAATATTAAACATATTATTTCGGCTGCACAAATTCTTACTTTCCCAGACTTGAATGCTGCAGAAGTGATGCAACGTATTCCTGGTGTCACCTTGCAACGCGATCAAGGCGAAGGTCGTTATGTTCAATTGCGTGGTACTCCCCCAGCCCTTACCAATTTCAATATTAATGGAGAGCAAGTCCCTTCGCCCGAAGGTAGTTTTAGGTTTGTCGGCATGGATATTATTCCCTCCGACCAAATTGAAAATGTGGAAGTCACCAAAGTTCTTACGCCGGATATGGACGCGGACGGTATTGGTGGTTCTGTAAATATCATCACTAAATCAGCAAGTGGAGAAAAACCAGAAATCACAGCAACTATGGCAGCAGGTTACAACCACTTGCGCCAATCCCCAAACTACAACCTACAATTTGCTTATGGTCAACGCTACAAACGTCTTGGTTTTCAAATAAATAGTAGCTTTTTTGAAAATAACCAAGGGGCTGATAATATTGAGTATAAATTTGGAAAAGGACCTTTTTTTAATTCTACCAACCAGCAGCAAGGGGTAGATAACTTTTTGTGCAGTATCGCGAATCTCAACTTCGCCATTATGATATTAAGCGCACTAGAATTAGCATTAGTCCAACATTAGACTATAAATTTGACGAAAAAAATTATGTATATATCAAAGCGATGTACAACAGTTTCAATGATGATGAAACGCGCCGTCGCTTGGTTTACGACTTAGATGACCCATTAAACGAAACTTACTACCTATTTGGTGGTGTGGAACACGATGTGCGCAACCGCATTAAACGCCAGGAACTAAGCACCATTAGCTTGGGTGGTGAGCATGAGTGGCGTAATTTAAAATTAGATTATCAGTTTTTCTACGCAGTGGCGCGCGAGAGAGAGCCCAATCGAATTGAAGCTACTTTCGATAGTCCAGGACAAGCGATTGCTATTGATTTTGATATTTCTGACCCAGACTACCCTAGAGCTACTTTCCCAAATCCATCTAATGCTGGAAACGCTACGGACTATGAAAATTTTGAGTTAGACCAAATGCTTTTGGAGACTAGCGATTCTAAAGAAATATTGCTTACGCCACGCATCAATTGACCATAGCTTACGATTTGAGTAATGGTCAAGATGGTTATTTGAAATTTGGTGCAAAAGCAAGGATTCGAGATAAGACAAACGATGTACGTTCTCAAACTTTTGGAGCTTACCGCGAGCAATCTACGCTGTATCCAAGTCTAGGTGCACCACTTAATTTAGCTACTATCCGAGATGATTTTTATGAAGATAATCTTTTGAACAAAGGATACGAGTTAACTTTCATACCTAGTGCACAAGGACTACGCGATTTTTACGAGTTTTATCCACAGTATTTTATTTTTGACCGCAACGAAAGTCGCAAAAACTCTTACAACGCTGATTACAAGTTCAGCGAAAATATTTACGCTGCTTATGCCATGCTTCGACATAACATTGGCAAGTTAATGATTCTAGGTGGTGTTCGATTTGAACGTACAGATATTATCAACAATCAAGGCTTTGGAGTAATTGTCAGCGGTAGCAGATTTATAGGCATAGATACTATTGTAAGTGCGCGCACTAAAGATTTTTTATTACCACAAGTACAATTGCGCTATGCCATCAATCCTAATTTGAATATTCGTGGGGCGTTGACCTACACGTATTCCAGACCCAACTATGAAGATGTCATTCCGTCAAGAGAACAAGACAGAGAAGAAGTAAGTATTGGTAATCCAGAATTGGAATACCCAAGCTCCTTAAATGTAGATTTTTTGATTGAACGCTATTTCAAAACTAGCTTACTTTCTGGAGGTCTCTTTTATAAACGTATCGAAGATTTTGTATTTTCTTTCAAGCGTTTCGGTCGGGAAGGCGACCCGAATAGCGGCACGCCTCTGGTAGAAATTACTAAACCCATTAACGGTAACCGTTCTTTCGTTTATGGCGCAGAGTTGCAAGCGCAATTCAAGTTTGATTTCTTGAGTGGTTTTTTTAGCGATTTTGGGGTATTCACAAATTATACCTACACGTATTCAGAGGCATTCATCAACCAGCGTTTCCCAGCTAATTACGCTGATGCAGTCACGATTGATTTGCTAAATGACGATTTAGGGGTATTTTTTGCTACCGATGGAGAAGAAAAAATTACTTTGCCAGGACAAGCCCAGCATACTGCTAACGTAGCCTTGTTTTATGATGCTAAAAAGTTGTTTACGCGCCTTTCTGTAAATTATCAAGATGCTTTTCTATATCGGTTAGGCGCAGATGCAGATTTGGATGAATATTACGATGAAGCCCTGCGTTTGGATTTAACTGCTAATTACCAAATCACGCCGAACATTAATATTTTTACGGATTGGATTAACATCAACAACGCACCTCTGCGCTTTTATCTTGGTGAACCCAGCCGCATTAAGCAGCAAGAATTTTATTCTTGGTGGAATAGAATTGGGGTTAGAATGAAATTCTAAATATTCAATATACAGAATTTTTACAAGGAAATACCGCGTTTCCAAGGAATAAAATCATCTTGACCTAACCGAACGGCATGAGGGATAGCATTTCCATTAGCCACTTCAATTAAATAATCTAGCAAGGCTTCGCCTTTGCTTTCTATCGTATCTTCGCCTGTGATAATTGTACCTGCATCCAAATCAATCAAATCAGGCATGCGTTGAGCTAAGGCAGTATTACTAGAGAACTTGACAGTAGGTGCGATTGGGTTTCCTGTTGGCGTACCTAATCCAGTAGTAAAAACAATTAAATTAGCCCCAGAACCAGCCAAACCTGTCGTGCTTTCCACATCATTGCCAGGTGTACACAATAAACTCAAACCTGGCCGTGTAGCCTGTTCGGTATAATCTAATACTTGCACAATAGGAGAAGTTCCACCTTTTTTTGCTGCACCTGCGGACTTCATAGCATCCGTAATCAATCCATCTCTGATATTACCGGGCGATGGATTATAAGCAAATCCTGAACCTACTTCAGTAGCTCTTTGAGCGTAGGTTTTCATAAGCGCAGCAAATTTTTGAGCGTCGGCTTCGTACTGACAACGATTAATTAAGCTCTGTTCCACGCCATTAAGTTCAGGAAATTCAGAAAGAATAGCACGACCACCTAGTGCTACCAATAAATCCGAAGCATAACCCAATGCTGGATTGGCAGAGATTCCAGAAAAACCATCCGAGCCACCACATTCCAATCCTAAACAAAGATGGTGTAAAGGCGCGGGTTCTCTGACTGTTTCATTTACTTTTGTCAAACCCACAAAGGTTTGTTTTACAGCATCTGCAATGTAAGAGCGTTCAGAATAGCTTTTTTGTTGTTCTAGTAGGTATAGCGGTTTATTAAAATGAGGTGCAATGTCTGCTATGGCGTGCTCAAACACTTGAATTTGAGCATTTTGACAGCCCAAACTAAGCACTGTCGCGCCAGCCACATTAGGATTGTTCAAATAACCTGCAAATAGGCGACAAAGCATTTCTGAATCTTGTCGAATGCCGCCGCAACCACCAGTATGGGTAAGAAATTTTATACCATCTACATTTGGAAACAACCGATGTTGATTAATCTGTTGAGCAGTCTGAACGATGTCGGTTTCTAGTAAATGCTGCTCGCTTACCCCAGCTTGATACTGCCGAATCAACTGTTGTATATCTACTTTAAACGAAGCAGACTGCGCGTAACCAAGTTCAGGCAGCATAGTTGCCTTTATAACTTCTATGTTCCGATTTTCACAAAACACCAAAGGAATAACTAACCAATAATTTGCAGTTCCTACCCTGCCATCTTTTCGATGATAGCCATTGAAAGTAGTACCTAACCATTTTTCTACATTGGGAGGAGACCAAGCTAATTTTTGTTGTGCAGCATTGAACTGCGCAGCAGCATGCTCTACATTTTGTAGAGTTAGTAATCCTCCCTTAGGAATAAAAGCAGTAGTCCTACCTACTAGCACCCCATACATTTTAACTTCGCTGCCTATCGGCAAATCCGTAATTGCAAATTTATGCTTAATAGAAACATCGTCTTGAAGCACAATTCCTTCAATAGTAGCGCCTCTCGGTAAGGATTGTAAGGCAACTAGCACGTTATCAGTGGGATGAATTTTTAATACCTGCATCTGAATAATGATTTTTTTCGTTTGAGTGTCAATTTATTTCAAAAATAAACTTGGTAGCCACAAGCTCAAAGAAGGAATAAAAGTCACTAACATCAGTGCAACCAACATGGTGATAAAAAATGGAAATATTGGACGCAGCACTTTTTGAATAGTAGTACCCGCCACACCTACACCAACAAATAACACAGAACCAACAGGTGGTGTACATAGCCCAATACAAAGGTTAAGTACCATAATTATACCCAAAATGAATAGGATCAACACCTAACTTGGTGACGACGGGTAAAAAATTGGTGTAAAAATTAGCACCGCAGGCGTAATATCCATAAATGTGCCTACGAATAGTAAGGTGAGATTAATAATCAGCAAAATGACAACTTTATTATTGCTAATCGCTAACAACAAGTCAGTAATACTTTGCGGAATATTTTCATACGTCATAATCCAAGACATGCTGATAGAGGTTGCAATTAGCAGCATGACAATTCCTGTCGTGGTAGCAGCATTTAGAAACAAACTTGGCAAGTTCTTGAAAGATAGCTCTTTATAAAAATAAGCCAAAACCAAACAATACAATACTGCCACTGCTGAAGCCTCTGTGGCAGTAAAAATACCAGCTACAATACCGCCCATTACTACGATTAAAAGCAGCAAGCTAGGAAAAGCGCCTAAGAAACTGTTGATAATTTCCTTTATGGAGCTGCGTTTTTCAACGGGAAATCCCTTGCGCTTAGAAATAATACCAGCTACCAGCATTAAAAGCAATCCTGTCAGCATACCCGGCAAATAGCCTGCTAAAAAAAAGTGCAGCAATCGAAACGCCACTGCTAGCTAAAGCATAGACAATCATCACATTACTCGGTGGAATAATCAAACCTAATGTGGAAGAAGTGGTATTTACGGCTGCTCCAAACTCTTTAGTAAATCCTTCTTTTTCCATTCGAGGTCCTATGATACTTCCCAGCGCGGACGCTGCTGCCACTGCTGAACCAGAAACTGCCCCAAATAACATAGCGGCCAAAATATTCACATGCGCCAACCCTCCTGGAAGTCCGCCGACTAAAGTTTTGGCAAAATTGATAAGTCTATTAGCAATACCTCCTTTATTCATGACTTGTCCTGCCAAAATGAAAAAAGGAATTGCCAAAAGAGGAAAACTATCCAAACCCGTTGCCATACGCTGCGCCACTGTAGTAAACGCTGGAATTACAGGAATACTAACCAACATGGTAAAAGTGGTAGCCAAACCAATTGCCCAAGCAATTGGCGTTCTAACAGCCAATAAAATTAAGAAGGAAAGAACTAAAATACTGACTTCCATTATTTTTTTCGTTTTGTATAAATGTAGTGGTAAGTTTATGGAATGAATCTACTCAACTTTGACAAACGCTTCAGTTTATCTATACTATTGATTCTTGTTTGAAATTTGCGGCTATTCGGTTAGATTCTTGCTTACTAGCGAACATATATAACAGTATGCAAATGCCACTCACAGGAATCACGCCATACACTACGCTCATCGGTATTTTTAATGCAGGTGAAGTCTGCCCCAAATAGGCAGTGATGTAAATTAATCTCGATCCACCAATAATGAAAACGCTAAACACAAAAATAGCAACTAGCATATTAACAAAAGTCTTTAGCTGTTTATCCCTAGAAGGTGATAAACTTGTGCTGATTAAGTCAATGGCGAGGTGCTGATGCTGCCCTGCTGCGTAGGCTGCTCCAAAAATACTAATCCAAATTAGTAAAAATCTAGCGAGTTCTTCTGTCCAACCAGGCTGATTACCAATTACATAGCGTGTAAAAACACCTAGAAGTACGTCAAATGTAATAACTACCATTAGCAGGATCAACAAGATACTTAGCGATTGGTCTAAAGTCTTTTTCATGTCAAAATAGAGCGTTAGTTGTTATTTTTCGTTTTGTTTTGAAAAAATAGTTCAAACCCTGAAGTTGTTGTCAGGATAAAAACAGCACTAATTTAATTCCTTTTCGCAAATCAATTTTGTTTGACTTATCAAAGTTCTGAAAGATTTACGATAAATCCATTAATTTTATATTTTGTTTTTAAACTCTTTTGATAATTAATGGCAGAGGCTTCTGTGGGGAACTGCCCTAAAATGACCTGATAAGTGGTGTTGTTTTTTACAGATGCAATATTAATAAGAATGTCATCAAACCATTTACCCTGCAAATCACTCACTCTTTCTAAGGCATTTTCGTAGTTGGCGTAGCTGGCAACTTGAACGCCAAAGCCCTTTTTGTCGGGTCGTAATAATTGTATTTTATAAAGCCCTGCATTTTCAAAATCTCCTCTTACCAACTTAGGTGCGCCTATACTTTCAGTGGCACTGGTGGACTTAGTGGTAGTAGTTTTTTTAGGCGTTACTTTAGCAGCAGCAGGCTTGGTAGTGCTAACTGGCTTGGTATTAGTTGTTTTGGTAACCGCAGTTGTCTCACTTTTAGAAATAGATTTGTCAGAATAGGTAGAAGGTATTGGTGTGGTAGTTGTTTTAGGCGTTACCTTCTCGGCTGTCGTGGTACTACCTTTAGCCTGTAAATCTGTGGATGGTGTTGGTACGTTTGATTTTCCTTGTCCTACTACGTCCAGTCTCACCCTAGCTTCTCCTGCCACGATAAGGTCAATAGCTGCTGCTGCCGCCTTCGATATATCAATCACTCTACCTTTGGTAAAGGGTCCTCTATCGTTAATTTTTACTATTACCGACTTGTTGTTGTCCAGTCGCGTCACTTTCACCATAGTTCCGAAAGGTAAAGAACTGTGAGCTGCTGTCAATTTAGTTCTATCGTAAAGTTCCCCATTTGCCGTGGCATTACCATGAAAACTATCTGCATAGTAGGAGGCGAGTCCATATTCTTGACTGAATAAAGTAACATGCAAACAGAAGAAGATAAAAAAAGACAAAAACTTCATAATCAGTTATTTAGTTGTATTATTCCTAATTTTTAGCAATTAAATAGACGCTTGGGTAGTGCTACTTTGTCTTAAATCTTTAACTAGACTACCCGATAAAACTAGGATTTGAATGGTACAATATTTTGTATTACATTTCAAAACTACAATGTTCCACAATAAAAACCAAGAAAAATCAAAAGAAGAAATAAATAAAAACTTTGTTAATTCCTCAAGAAAAGTTTGAAATAATATTCATTATAAAGAAGAAACTCATCATCATAATCATACTTTACATCATCATGATGATATAGAAGGAAATATTTTATTTGCTTTCTTTTTAAATTTAATTTTTGCATTAATTGAGATTTTTTGGTGCCTTTTTATACGAATAGTATGGCTATATTTTCAGATGCTGTTCATGATTTAG
>JAAUTG010000190.1 GCA_012031785.1 Saprospiraceae bacterium
GCTGCGCACAGGATTCCCAAAACCAAGTACGGCTGTCTTTTTTTGCACTTCAATTACAAATATAAATGTTTCCATTGTTTTTGCGATGATAGGCAAAAAGCAATGGAACGTACTATTAAAGAAACTTATTTGTAGGTTTATAGTTTAAATCTTGCTAATTCTTCTCCTGATTTAGCATCGTGTGCGTGTACGGTACAAACCAAGCAAGAGTCAAAAGAACGCGCTACCATACCCACTTCTACGGGGTCGTGTGCGTCTTCGATTTCTGTGCCTTCAAGTGCAGCTTCAATCGGACCTGGGTTATTTTGGTCGTCGTTTGGACCAACGTTCCAAGTAGTAGGAGCCATGACTTGATAGTTCTTGATTACGCCGTCTTCAATTTCAATCCAGTGTGCCAATGCACCACGAGCGGCTTCCGTAGCACCAAAGCCCATTCCATCCACTTCTTTTGGTTTGATGTAGAACTGTCCGTCCAAATCAATTTGACCAAGCCATTGATTGATGAATTCGTAAAGTCGCGGTGCTTCGTGCATACGAGCAAGTGTACGTGTGAACACGCTCGGACCGAGTTTTGCAATAATATCTCCGAATAGTGGATCTTGAATTTGATGGTCAAGATTACTAGGGTTTGCGTTCATAATCACACGCGCAAGTGGTCCAGCTTCAGCCGACAAGTCGTCGTATCGAGGTGCTTTTGACCAACTGTACTTTTCGTTGAAGTTAGTATCTACTAAGTTTTGTGACTGCATTGGCGTTGGCATAGGCTCTTTCCAAGGGTGTGCTGCCGGAACGTCCGCATACCAAGAGTGCTTCACATGTTCTTTGATTTTCATGTGATCGAATACCTGGTAGTTCTTACCATCAAAAAAGCCCGAAGAAGATATAAGTGCCTTGTTGCGCCCTTCGATAGTTGGATTATTGTAAAGGTCTTTGTGAAGATAAGTGCCGTAAGCTATGAACTTACCAACGCCCTGTCCAAATTTATCCAATCCAAATTCTAAACTAGCGCGAATAAATAACCCTAAATCGCTATTGCGTTGGCTTTCGTTTTCTTCTACCCAAGCCATGAGATCGTCCCACGTTTTGATGCGCAGGTAGCGTTCAATCGAACAACCCAACCATATAGATTCCAACCAATCGTTGCGGAAGAAGTTCATAATCGCATGGGCGCGAGTAATATCTTTCAAGGTAGGAGCGCACATCACTCCGCCTGGTATCATATAAGAAGAGTGAGGCCACTGGCCACCAAAAAGTGCATACACTTCTACGGGTCTGCCCGATGCCGTAACACCACGTTGAAAAGATGTGCCAACGTAAGCAGCAAAACGCTTGACTACTTCGGCATAGAGCGGCTTATTGGCGAATTTTTTGTTCGCCATATCGGTTGCAAAAATAGCGTAAAACCAACGTGGAATGGACTGAACGGTCTCGGTTGCCTGACCAATAGCACGCAATAGTAAAGCGTTAGGAGGAAGTTGCGTTTTCCACGCGGTGTCCAATGCCGAAGACGCGCAATAAAGGTGCGAACCACCGCAGATACCACAAATACGTGGCGTAACAATTAAGCCCGATTGCGGGTCTTTGCCCTGCATAATTTTCTCGAAGCCACGAAACATAGCAGCTTGCGTATGGGCGCGGGTAACTACCCCGTTTTCCATATATACTTTGACATCTAGGTCGCCTTCGACCCTGCCAACTGGTGATATATTTAATTCTTTTAGCATTTGTTTGTCTTTTTATAGTTGTAAAACGAATATGGCGAAGAACTACTTCTTGTTCTAAAAGCCATAAAAACTACCTTCAGGGATAAATTTTTGATTTATTTGGATGTCTCGAAGTGTTCTTTTTCTACCCCTAATGCACCTTCAATACTACCCATCACTTTTTCTACCCCAGCTCTGGTGTAATAACCCAAACGAGAAACCCCCGTTGGTACATCTTGAGGCAGGAAGCCCAAATATTTCAAGGATTTGAATACACTACCCTTTTCAAGTCGTGGTGTGGAAACCCAGGCTCCGTACAACCAAGACAAGGATGGTTAGCGCGTGTTTTACTGGATTGACGATTCCAAAGAATCCTATTACAACTAGCACGGGTCATTGGACCGCGACAGCCAACTTCATAGAACAAACATCCACCCCGTTTGCCAAAACCGCCATCTACTTTTTGGGCGAAGCTGATAGCATTAGGACAGCCTGTTTGTACGAAATCGGTAAAAAATGTTTTTGGACGGTGAAAATCGTCAATTAAAACATCTTTAATGCGACCTGTGGATATTGCAACCAAGATTTGAGAAATCCAATCTGGGTGAGCTGGACATCCCGGAATGTTGATAACAGGCAATCCACCTTTGGATTTGTAGTTTGCACCTAGAAACCCGCCTTTCTTGTCTTTGTGGAATTGTACGCCTGTGCTTTCGCTTGGGTTTGGTGGCACTGCTGGGATACCACCCCAAGTAGCGCAGTCGCCGATAGCAACCACATAGCCAGCAACCGCTGAAAGTTCGCGCACCCAATCCTGCATAGGGCGGTCACAAAAATAGTTCATCGTACCAGTACCGTTTGGTCCTTGTATGATAGAACCTTCATAAACAAGAATATCCATCTGCACTTTGCCGTGCAAAATGTCGTGAAGTAAGTGTTCAACCTGCTGACCAATTTCAAGTCCGATGGAAGGATGCCATAAGATGTTGATACCAAAATCAGTAATCAACTCCACGACTGTTGGTTCTTCGGCATTGAGGAAAGACATAGTGTTACCACTACAAGCTCCTCCTTGTAACCAGAGTACGTTTGCCATATTTTAAGAAAATTAATTTTGACAAAAATCATTTCCGCCAATGAAAAACGGAAAAATTCATAACAATAGCAAATTTATGAATATAAATGAAGTTAGAAAACTTTTTCTAAGATATTTTTAGAAAATTCTTTCTAATTCCTTAATTTAGAAGAAAGATAAATAGCTAAGGACGTGGAGATACCTGAAATTACCTCTATTGATAGGAAAAGCGAATAAGAGAAGCAAAAACCTTAGTGAAGTTTTGGTTGAAATTCAAGTTTGCCCTTATCTGTTAAATATAGGGCGATGTGACTCCAAATATTATTTTTGAAAGCATCAAAGGCTGTAGGTTCACCTTTCAAAATTTGCTGCGGTCTCCAAAAAATGATAGTTGCCCAAATATTATTGGTGAGGATTTCATACGTACCAGGTATAGGTTCAGGTACGAGGAGGTGACGCTGGATGAAGTAGTCCAATCGTTTGCGAATTGAATACGCATTTTTGCGACTAATTGCTGCCAATGCTCCATGATGATAGGATAGGCAGACTCCATCTCAAAAAGATCGGTTAGATAAAAACGGTAGCGCGAAAAAAAAGCATAGTACTGTTCCAATTGGGTCTCAAAATCGAACAAACTAGGGTCTTGCAGGTATTGAGAAAGAATTGCAGAAAATTCGTCGAACAAGCGTTCATAAACCGCAGAAACAATTGCTTCTTTGTTTTTATAATGATAAGCTAGATTGCCTACGCTGATACCCGATTCATTGGCAATATGTTGTAACCTCACATTGGCGACACCATTGCTGTTGAACAATTGAATGGCGGATTCAACGATTTTCTGTTTTGTGTTTTGCATTAAAATTGCTTAAAATGGTTTAATTTAAAGGCAAATTAAACTGTTCAAGTGACAAATTTATAGTTCCTCTTTGGTCTTTAGCGGCTTGCCTACGCATAAAATAAGCCATTTGTGCAGCTTTCTTGGGACAAGCATTAGAGGTAATTCTTCGAGTAATAAACTTGATGGGGATGGCAAAGTCTGCAAAAATCAGTACGACTTCCCAAGCTCCTTCGTGTAGAGAAACGCGCTCAATGACAGCAGCATCGCACAGCCATTGGTCGTGTTCAAACAAGCGAAGGTCGTTCCTAAATCCTAAGCGGTCGGTTTGGTACAAGCCATTTATACGATCCAGCATCTGGGCGTATAAATCTGGCGAAAGTTTGAATCTATGTTTCATTTGTTAACATTACGATAGTTTGTTTCAATTCTTGTAGCCCTATATCCGTCAAAATAGGCACAAAAAGATGCCATATTGCTTTATTAAAACTCGAATAGTCCTGGTGAGGCAATCCTGTATTAGACAACGGTATTCCAAGTGTCCACACTAGCCCAAAATTGTTTGGAAAACTCCAACGTAAAATCTGCTGTATGTAAAAAACGGTTTATCACGCCTCTGGCAAAATTAAATTCTAATGCCATTTGCATTTGTTGTATCTGCCATTGAATATGTTGTTGGTGTGCTGTACGAATATATGGAAACATCCGAATTACCTCCAACATATCGAGATAAAAAAAGTGTACCGCTCTTGCAAATTAAAAATACTAACCAACAGTCGCTCAATATCTTCAAATAACGGCAAAATTCGGAATTCGTTCAACAACAATTGTTGCTCTTGTACCAATTGTTCCCATACAGCCCTGCCAATATCTTCCTTTGTCCTGTAATGATAAGTCAAATTGCCCAAACTCATATTTGCTTCTTCTGCAAGGTTTTGTAAACGCACATTGGCTATACCATCCCGATTAAAACAAGTGATGGCGGCATTTTTGATTCTATCTTTTGTCGAAAGTTGCTGCATACAATTAATTTAAAATCAACATCATAGCTGCTTTTTATGCAGCAACAACGATCATTTGATACGCAAAAGTATGTTATAGAACTGATACAACTCGTTGTTCGTTTAAACATGTATTCCGAAACCAAACGACAAAAACTAAACGACGCAACACGAACTACTCGCTAAGGTTTCTGCGACGAAGATAATCCCTAATGCGGGCTGCACTTTCAAAATCTTCTTTAGCAATCAACTTTTGTAGTAATTCCTCTAGCTCCTCAATACCATATTCTGCTAAAGAACCTTTTTTGGAACGTACTGCTAGGTTTGCTACAAGGATGCCAGCATCTTCAATCAGGGTATCGTAACTAAAAATAGGCGCGTCGAATCGTACTGCCAGTGCAACTGCATCCGAACAACGGGCGTCCAACTCGATTCGTTGTCCGTTTGTTTGTTTTAAAATAATTTTCGCATAAAAAATTTCGTTGGCTAGTTCGTTTATCAACACTTCTTCCACAGTAGCGCCAAGGCTTTCAATGGCATTTTTTAACAGATCATGCGTGAAAGGGCGCAAAGGCTGCATCTTTTCCATACTCATCGCGATTGCCTGCGCCTCTGATGCGCCAATGGTAATAGGAATACGTCGCTGTTGTTGGAAATCTTCTAACACAAGCGTACAATTGCCTGGTTGAGATTCGCTTGGAGCAAGTGCGGCTACCATTAATTCTATTTTCTTCTTCATCCTTAACCCATCTTTATAAACGAGCATAGCTCATCGAGATTCATAAATGGAGCGACAACTTTACCTTCGTGTAATAGCTTGAATACACCATTTTGCTCAATTTCTACCGTATAATCATTTTCTACTTCTAAACATCCCTCTTTGTCCTGTACTACTGAAATTTCGTAGGATTCTAAAGCTAACAGTAGCCATTCTTTTTGCGTTTCAGGCCTCTTTTTCATGCGCCAAGTAGGTTTTGATAAATAATTCTTAATCCCCAAAAAATACAAAGTCCCGAAGATAGCCAAGTGAGCCAGAAACCCCATTTGAATCCGTTGCCCATTTTTTTGGAAAAAGGTAAGCTAAAAAGACCAGATGCCAACATCATACCAAAAATAGAGCCAATACCAAAGATAATCAAGTACAATATGCTCTCCCAATTGCCATTTAATTGCGCCATGACAAGTAAAACCAAAGCGCCACTTCCAGCTAAACCATGCACTAACCCCACGCCATAAGCTGCACGATGATGGTGTGGGGTTAGTGCATGTAGATGTTCTTTTCGGTGAACTTCCTCCTGCTGACGCATTTTCCATACGCGATGAATACCCAATCCAATTAGCATTGCCCCCACACAGGCTTCCAAATACTCAAAAGCTTGCTCGGAGATGGATACTTTCATAAAAATCATCAACATTCCAATTAGCAAAATTGTAGAGGTATGCCCTAGACCCCAAAAAATACCATCTTTCAAAGATGCCTGTAAGGTGTGGCGGCGCGTCACCAAGCTGCTAACAGCAACCAGATGGTCAACTTCAAAAGCGTGGCTAAAACCTACTGTCCCAGCTATCAAAAGCGGAAATAAAGTATCCATAATTTTTATATATCAAAAAAAATGATTCGATGATTACCCGTATCTGCTATCGCAAGCCGTTCTCCTTCCGCACTGATGGAAAAGGGCCAATACAAGGTGCTTTCTGTTCCAAAAATTGTGTCCGCATTTTCACTACTGGTATGAAAATTAGGTTTTCCCAAAAGCCGTCAGCCGGGTAATTATGACCAATTGGTATTTCCTTGTATTTCAAAATGCGGCTATTTCCCGTATCTGCTACCAGCAAACCTTTGTTGAAAAAGCACTATCGTAGCACCAACTCAAGGTGTTAGCTTGCGGGAAAAGCCCAAATTGATTTTGCCCATTACTATTCAAATCCGCTTGCCCAATAATGCAGTCTGCTTTTCGGGAAAGCGCATCTCGCCAGTTTTGCCAAATCAACACTCGATAATATTGAGTGTCGGTGATTGCCATTGTACCATCAGGACTTATTTTTACGGAATAGGGCCAAACAGCATCCTGATTATCATAATCACGGGTACAAAAATCAGGTTTGCCAATTACTGCGTCTGCTGGGGCGTAATGCTTAGTAGGTATGTTTTCAAAGAACAATACCCTTCTATTACCTGTGTCGGCAATCCAAAGACTATGCCCATCGCTGAAAACGCCGTAACACCAATACAAAGATTGGGCAGAAGGCATCGCACCAATCCCTTTGACGTTAGGTTGATTATGGTTAAAATCGGGTTGCCCAACCACTACATCAGCAACTTGCTTGGAGTTTGAAGGCATGGTATGCCAAATTAAAACGCGATGATTCCAAGCATCTGCGACCACTAGCCTTTTTCCGTCCGACCAAATACCAGAAGGATACTGGAGTGTAGAACCATCTACTTCGCCACCCGCATTGCGCGCTGTGCCATCTGCATTGCCTTGCCCCAGCACAATATTGGGTTCTGCGAATGATTGCGTTGGAAGGTCATGCCATACAAAAACCCTATTTCTACCTGTATCCGAGACGAATAAGCTGTTATGCTTCAAAAAAACACCTCTTGGTGCAAGGAAAGGTGTACTTTCAGGACCTTTGAACGTATGCAAAGGCAGTGAAAAAGCATCGTCAAAAGTAGTGTGCTTACTACTTTCTGATCGTCCATTTTTGAGCGTGACATTCAACACGATACGATTATCTTCCATAAATCAACAAATTCTAGGTAACTGTTCTCCAATAGGCATATTTACTACGCGCCTGCCACCAATGTTGCTTTGCAAAACGACTTGTCGAGGGTGGTTTGCTGTAATTTCGCCTACGATGGCTGCATTGCGACCTAAAGGGTCTGTTTTCAAGTTATTCAATATTGCTTCGGCTTTATCTTTTGCTACAACAGCAATAAAAACACCTTCATTCGCTACGTACAAGGGATCAAGTCCTAGTAATTCGCAAGCTCCAACAACTTCTTCTAGCACAGGTATCTTCTTTTCCCAAAGTTCAATTCCTAACCTAGTATCGCGTGCCATTTCATTTAAAAACGGTGGCTACGCCGCCTCGCGTAGGGTCGTGCAATAGGTGAATCGCCTCCCCAAAATGGTCGAGCAAAGCCATAACGGTATGATTGAGATTGATGGTATCGCTTAATATATCTGTCTCAAACTCTAATCCTTGACGCACACTTAGCACCGCAACACCATGTGTGGCAATTGCTCCACTCAAGATAATTTTATCCCCTGCCTGCACCCTCGATTTATGAATGTTCGCTTGTGGATGCAAGTACCCTACACCACTGGTATTGATAAATATTTGGTCGCCCTTACCGCGTTCCACCACTTTTGTATCTCCAGTAACAATTTGAACGGCTGCTGTATCCGCTGCGAATTTGATGCCATTGAGAACCGTCCAAAACGCACGCATCGTCAATCCCTCTTCTAGGATGAAGCTAAGGGAGAGGTATTTGGCTCGTGCGCCACACATTGCCAAGTCATTTACCGTACCGTTCACAGCCAGTTCGCCAATATTACCTCCAGGGAAAAAAATTGGCGAAATCACGTAGCTGTCCGTAGAAAAAGCCATAAGCCCAGCCTCAACGGGGAAAATGGCACCATCGTGTCGTTCATCGAGCAGGTCGTTTTTCAACAAATCGAATACCCCGCTATCCAACAAGCGATTTGTTAGTAATCCGCCACTACCATGTCCCATAGTGATGATGTCAAAATCAAATTTTGGCATCGGGCATTGGAGTTGCATTTTGATTTTTGCTTGCATGTTTTGTTATAATTATTGCGCCAATTCCAGTCCCGCAAAATGATAGTAAGCCGCACAAGCTCCCTCGCTCGATACCATTGGCGCGCCAAGTGGAAATTGAGGCGTACATTTCTTACCAAATTGCGGACATTCGTGCGGCTTTTTAATACCTTTTAGTACCAGCCCTGCAATACAATCAGGACTTTCTGGTGCGTGTTCGATATTGATGTCAAATTTCTTATTCGCGTTAAAATCATCAAAAGCTGGGCGCAACTCATAACCACTCATCGGGATTGTTCCAATGCCACGCCATTCGCGGTCGTGCGTTTCAAATACTCGCTCAATGACTTGGACGGCCGATGGATTTCCTTCTGGTTTGACCACTCGGCTGTATTGATTTTCCAACCGACACTCCCCTCTTTCCAATTGGCGAATAGTCATCAAGATACCTTGGGCTAAATCCACAGGTTCAAAACCCGTAACCACAATAGGAATTTGATAACGCTCTACCAAAGTGCTATATTCACTGATTCCCACGATGGTACAAACATGCCCTGCTGCTAGAAACCCCTGAATATTAGACGCTTCGTCATTCATAACTGCTTCAATAGCTGGCGGCACAAGAACGTGGGATGTCAATATGGAATAATTTTTCAGTCCTAAACGTTGGGCGTGAAGTACAGAAAGTGCATTGGCTGGTGCAGTTGTTTCAAAGCCAACAGCGAAGAACACGACCTCTTTTTCAGGACTTTCTTGCGCAATTTTTACAGCTTCTAATGGAGAATATAAGATACGTACATCCGCACCAGCAGCTTTGGCTTCCAGTAAACTTTTTGAAGAGCCTGGCACGCGAAGCATATCGCCATAAGAACATAGCGTTACCTGCTTTTCTAATGCTAAAAAAATGGCTTTATCAATCAGATGCAAGGGCGTAACACAGACTGGGCAACCAGGACCGTGTACCATG
>JAAUTG010000191.1 GCA_012031785.1 Saprospiraceae bacterium
TCTTTTTAGCCAAAAGCATCAAAAACAAAACACAAAGTAACTATCAAGCAGTTTTTGATCGCTTTAATAGAAAATATTTCACCATAGCTATCAGGGCAATCTAAAGCGTTTTCGTTTTAGGTTGTCTTCTTTATTTACGCTCTTCTAACAATAAACGAATAGGAGAATAAAATTGTTTTTATGCCTTTATCGTCCGTTTACTGTAATCAATAAATATCATCACCTTGATTGTTAATAGTTTAAAAGTTTCATCAAATAGCTGAATCTATTAATTATCAGGGATATATCCCAGAAAACAAACCCCAAATAGTAGTTGTTGATGTTGTGCAGTGGGTTAGTCTTTAGTTGCCTTTTGTTCAAGTGTTACTTAGGTTTTAAGCTAAAGACCAATAGCTAACTTCGTAAAATCAGTTAGTTATTGACGATAGAGTTGAGTTTTTCTCCATAAACTAATTTTGTTTCAGTACTTATTTTAATTGCCTCATGTTTTTAGAACCTCATTTCAAAGGGCAGCGTAATGGTTGGATAGAAGTAATCTGTGGTTCTATGTTTTCTGGGAAAACAGAAGAATTAATCCGACGTTTAAAACGCGCAAAAATTGCCAATCAAAAAGTAGAAGTTTTTAAGCCTAGAGTGGATACGCGCTATGATGAGCAAAAAGTGGTATCGCACGATGCAAATGCGCTACTTTCTACGCCTATTCCGTATTCTTCGAAACTGTTGGACTTAAGCGCGGGGGTAAATGTGGTGGGGGTGGATGAAGCACAATTTTTTGACGCTCAACTTCCAGAGGTTTGTCAGGAACTAGCTTTGCGCGGTGTCCGTGTAATTGTGGCAGGATTGGATATGGACTACAAAGGCAAGCCATTTGGTCCGATGCCACATTTACTGGCGGTGGCGGAATACATTACTAAAGTTCATGCTATCTGCCAGCATTGTGGCAATCTAGCTACTCATTCTTATCGCTTGACGAACGCTTCTACGACTATTTTGCTAGGAGAAAAAGACGTGTACGAGCCACGCTGCCGAACTTGCTACCACATGGGAAATATTTTGGACTTGCGGGTAAAGGAATGAGCAATGAATAATTTTAATTCCACAATTTATTGGTTATCAAATTATCAACTTATAACTTACATTCGCATTTCATCTTTTTTTAAATTTGTTCTTAACATTTATGAAACCTGTACTTTTTGCTAAACACTTACTCATAGCTTCTTTGATAGCTGTTGTATTCATTTTTGCACTCGGACAGATTACGGCTTTGGCGGCTTACATGGATTTAGCTTGGGCAAGTATGTTCGTTTTTACGGTGTTAAGTGCCACGATGTATGCTTGGGGTTATTACACGGTCAAGCACCATCCTAAAAACCTTTTTATTAACGTGTTTATGACCTTCACTTTTTTTTAAAATGTTTTTTTCTTTTGGCATCGTTGCCATTTATTTCTTTGCGACCTCTCCAAATTCTAAGTTTTTTGTGCTTCCATTTTTTGCTATCTACCTCGTATATACTGTTTTTGAAGTCAGTTTTATGACAAAGTTGGGTAACACGAATACTGCATCGCTCAAGTAGTAATCAATGTAGGATTGTCTCAAAAAAACTACAAAAAAATAACATATTTTTTATCAGAACATGATTTCGTAATTGCAAAATTCAAGAATAAATATTTCATCTTATTGCTTGCCTTGAAATTTTATTGCTACCTAAAAAAATGTACTCCATTAGTACAAATCTAATTAAACCGCACAATCATTTTATTATTTTGAAATATCGTGCAGACTCATTTAATTTTGAATTAAATTTAAACCTAATTCACTGAAAAAAAATTAATTTGGTTTTATTTGGTTAGGGCTGAGGTGGTGCAAATGCGCTGCCTCTTTTTATTGGTTATTGGTTAGTACATCAAAGGTTCGCTTCGAGGCGTTATGCTAAACCATTTTTTTATCAAATAACCAGTTACATCTTGCCAGCTAGTAAGAATAATAAGAACTCTCTCTAAAGTCTTTGTGCAGCAGTAAATCAAGGTTAGTCATTACCACTTGCCCCATAGTGTGGCATGAAAAAAAAGCCTTGTGTTTATGATGTTCTGCCAGCTCTTGGCTAAGTTGTTGTACTTTTGCATCGGTAGAAATAGAATCTTCCAGCATCACTTCCATCAGGTCGTCAAAACGACTTTTATAGGATTTCATCCTAGCTGCAATCATACTTCTTTCTTCCAATTGATATTGCTTGACAGTGGCGTGCGTCATGTGCTTCATTCCTAAGAAAATAATTGGGTTATTTTCTTTAAAGTATTGAGGAAGGTAGAAATTTTTTTTGCCTTCATAAGACTGCTGGTCAAAATCAATTGCCCTCAACCGATACTGCGAACCTTCTATATCGGGCGTTATATCCACAATATAATTATAAGCTCGCATGTCGCCCAAAAGCCTTACAAAACAACGTTCATTGAATTTTACGAACTCTTTAGCCATTCTGATTTGATTAAATTCTGTATCCTCCAGATGGTGTTTCATAAACTCGTCGCCAGGTATTCCCGCGATATGTTCTTCAATAAGCGTTCCTTTATCCACTAAATAATTCACAGTGTTGGGCGATAAAATATCCTCCAATTCAAGTCCATATACACGAGAAGCATCTGCGCGTTTTACATAAAAATGGTCGTAATTATCATTAAGCGATTGATAATGCGAACGCGAAAGGGGCGAGTATTTCCAAAAGTGCAATAATCAATTCTTGCCACAGAAAGATGTTCCATCACGTTTATGTCGCCGTCAGTTTTGAGCAGTGCATAGATTTGTGTGAGTGCTTGATGTAATTCGGCAGTATCAAGCTCGCTGTAATAAACCGTTTCCCACAAAGTATCCTCTCCGTAGCTATCCAATAGGGCAGTGGACATTTTATGCCGTAACAAATCTTCATATTGAAGGGGAGACACTCTTTTTCGTCCGTAAGCTTCGAGATATATCTCTAGTGGACGACTTACAGGATAAGGAACTTTTTTTCGAGAAGGAGCATCGGCAGCCATGATAAATTGTGATTGGTGCGTTGTGGGTTAGGGATTTACTAGAAAAATAGTAAACCCCTGACCTACTAACTGCTGTTACGTATTGTACTATATGCCACTTATTTGCTAACAGTTCTATTTGCAGGTGCTGCTACTCTTTTTAATTCCACACACCCAAACTATCTAAGGCTCTAATTACCCACCAAGTCAAGTCTATTTCGTGCCAACGGATACCTCCAAAGTTTGGACGTTGCCCATAAGCATGATGGTTATTGTGATAACCTTCACCAATGGTTAAAAAATCGAAAGGAAGATAGTTGGTAGAAGTGTCTTCCACTTCATAGTTTCTATACCCAATTTTATGCGAAAACCAATTGATAATTACGCCATGCACAGGACCCATAGTAAAGTGAATAGGTAACAACAAAAACAACCACCAAGAAGGCGCAAATTGAAGATAAAATAGCGTATATAGTGCTATCCAAGCCACGCGCGTAATTGATGATGAGCTATTTTGTCAAAAGCTCTCCATTCTGGTAAATTCTTTTTGTACTTCTCTGGTATCTCTACTTTGTCGCGATGAATATCTAAATAAATGTTGCGTGTCTTCCACATCATCTCCATTAAATTAGGAGAATTTTTAGGTGAATGTGGGTCGTCCACTGTATCTGCGTGTGCGTGGTGCAAACGATGTAGCACACCATAACTGAAGGGGCTTAAATAGCTACTGCCTTGAGTAATGAAAGTGAAAACATAAAAAAAACGTTCCCAAAATCTATTCATTTTGAACATACCGTGTGCTGCATAACGATGCAAGAAAAAGGTCTGTGAAAAAATAGATAAGTACCAATGAGTTAGAAAAAAAGCTAAAAATGATAATCATATAATAATTAAAAATGTAATTGTTAGAGAACTAAATTTCGATCGCATCGCCAGCTAAAAGTTGTTAACACTGCCGCAAGATTGACTTCCTAATTGACGTTATGCAATTGGTTGATTGATAATTGGCTTTCGTTTTTCACGGTAATAATTACTTGACAGCTTCGCATAATCAAGATAAAGATTAAACACAATTTTTAGACTAAAAAAAGTATTTTTAGTCCTTTTACTACGATATGACAAATAGATTTGAAAGTAGCATATACTAGTCAGGCTTCTGAGTAGGTAAAAAACAAGTAGGCAACCTACTTCTCAAAAGCTACTTTTTGTGCTATGTACACTTCATCATCGTCTAGCTTAGAAAGATGTAGTTGCCACCTATTCTTCTGTTGCTTTATTACGTAATCAAAATTAAATTTTATTTGAATAAACTTGAACCACAATTAAAAGATAACTTAAATACCTCAATAGTTCGTCAAAAAAATGTGGGAATAGAAAAAAAGAGCGGGTAAAGATGTAATTTTGTATTCCAAAGAAAAATTCATCTTTACCCATGAGGGTAAAATTAATTACAAGTGCAATATTAGCACCAATGTCAGGAATAAATAATCTAAAAGTGAAGATTATGAGACTTACTTGTTTTCTACTTGCCTGCTTCATGGCTACTCATCTACTTGCTCAACTGCCGCAAGGTTTTGTAAGGTCGCGTGTTGCCACAAATTTAGACCCTACCAAAATTACACTAGCACCTGATGGACGAATTTTTATGACCGAGAAATACGGAGCTGTTCGAGTAGTCGTGAATGGGCAGCTCTTAGAAAAACCATTTTTAGAAATTGAAGTAGATAATTACAACGAGCGCGGATTATGTGGAATTGCAATAGACCCTAACTTCGCAGAGAACGGATTTATTTACTTATTTTACACCGTCGAAGGAGAAAATCACAATCGCGTGAGCCGATTTACTGCACAAGGTAATCAAGCGTCAGCAAGTAGCGAGCGGATTCTTCTGGAAATTGACCCTATGATAGGTACTGTCCATAATGGGGGAGGCATGGCATTTGGAGCAGATGGCACACTGTACATCGCCACTGGCGATGGTGGAGATGCCGCAAAAGCTCAAGACATGAATAGCTTGCTAGGAAAAGTGCTGCGCATCAATCCAGACGGTACGATTCCACAAGACAATCCTTTTTATGCTCAAACCGTTGATCAGTATCGTTCGATATGGGCATTAGGTTTCCGAAATCCCTTTACTTTTGATATTCAGCCAGGAACGAATAAAATTTTCACCAACGATGTAGGCGCAAGCGATTGGGAGGAGATTAATGAGGTAGAAAAAGGCGCGAACTATGGATGGCCCATCACAGAAGGACGCAGAACAAGCCAAGCAGTACCTAATAATTACAAAGACCCTATTTACAGCTACAACCATCAAGTAGGATGCGCCGTAATTGGTGCTGCTTTTTACAACCCCACAGTGGAGCAGTTCCCCAGTAGGTACGTTGGAAAATATTTCTTTGGAGACTATTGTGAAGGGTATCTCAAAGTGCTTAACCCAACCACAGGGCAAGTAGAAGAAACTTTTGCTACTGGCATAAACCGCCCAATAGGTATATTAATTGCACCTAATGGCGATTTGTATCAATTAGAGCGTGCAGGTTTCGGTGGTGGCTCGGATATGGATAACACGCAGTCTTACAATGGCGCACTTTGGCGCATTACCACGCAGGGTAGTGGTGCCCCTTTTATCGCCATTCCACCTGCTTCGCTATTGTTACCTCAAGGAGAAACGGCTGTTTTTACTGTCGCAGCCTATGGCAACGCACCGCTTCGCTACCAGTGGCAAAAAAACGGAATACCTATTGAGGGTACAAACCAAGCCACGCTGCTTTATCCTAATGTGCAACTGACAGACAATGGTGCGCAGTTTCGATGTATCATAAGCAATGGGGAAGGAGAAATGGAAAGTGCTACTGCAATATTAACAGTAACGAGCAACACGCGACCACAAATTGATTGGATAACTCCTACCACTACAACCATTTATCGCGCTGGAGATACTATTTTTTACGAAGCCATAGCTAGGGATGCTGAAGAAGGTAATCTAGCATCTGAAAATTACAGTTGGTTTATTGACTTTCATCACAACACCCATACTCACCCAGCTATGAACCTCGTGTCAGGTATTAGCAAAGGCTTTTTTGTAACGGATGCGACTGGTGAAACTGCGGACGACGTATGGTATAGAGTGTATTTGCGTGTGCGCGACAGCGAAGGACTAGTCAGCACGTCATTTCGAGATGTCTTTCCACAGAAGGTACAGTTACAACTTCGTACACAACCTTCGGGATTAAATTTTGGTTCTGGACGGCTACTACGGTCAATAGTCCGTACACTTTTGCAAGTGTCAGTGGCATACGCCGTACTGTAATCGCGCCACGTATCCAACAATTTGGAGATCAGTTATATGTGTTCAAGCAATGGTCGAATGGTACAACTACCGATTTTTTCACTTTCTTACCTTCCGACAATCCTATTGAGTTAGAAGCGATTTATGAGGAAGTATCTTTGGACAATGGCACAGGTCTATTGGGAAGATATTTTAGAGGAAAAGATGGCTTGTATAACACTAAGCCACGATTTTCGAGGGTGGATAAGACGGTTGATTTTGAATGGGCAAACGGCTCACCAGATACAGAACTTGCACCTGATTTCTTTTCTGTTCAATGGCTGGGAGAGGTGATTCCATTAGAAACTGGGGAGTACACTTTTTATGTCATTTCGGATGATGGAATAAGATTATTTGTTAACCATCAAGTGTTAATTGACCAATGGATACCTCAAGCAACGACAGAGACAAGTAGTAGTATTTTTTTGGAAGCTGGCAAAAGATATCCTATTCGGTTGGATTACTTTGAGGAAGGTGGATACTCAGTGGTGAAACTACTTTGGAGTTCAATGAATTTTCCTAAACTCATCATCCCAAAACAGCAGTTATTTCCCATCAATATTACGGAACAGACACCACAAATTACGCTGGCTGCTAATCCAGTAGGTAAGCGTTTGGAAGTAGAAATTACTACTACTCAACTCGACCAAACTACGTTAACAATTTACGATGTTACTGGAAAATTAATACAGCAAGTACCGCTTTCGCTTTTTGTGGGTATCAATAGAACCGCTATGGATTTGAATCAATTAGCAGATGGAATTTATTTCCTAAAACTAAAAGGCGATACGATAGACGAAACAGTACAATTTGCAGTATTCTAACTGATTATGTATGAATTTTTGCTCTGAAAACGCTCTTTACTTGCAGTAACAGAAGTTTTCAGAGCAAACCTATACAAAAGTCTTTTATGAAGGGTAGCAGAAATTTAAACTACTATTTATCAATGTTTTGTTAATTCAATAAAGCACTTTTTCCATAACGCTCCACTTGTGCTTCTGGTTTACTCAAATGGTGAAGCATCCACATGTGTTTTTTCAAAGCGACCCAAAAATTTGGATTTTCCTGATATTCAATACCAAATTCATCCGCAGTTGCCTTTAAAATCTCCGTTAATTTAGGGTAATGAACATGACAAATCTGAGGAAAAATGTGATGAATTACGTGGATATTAATACCTCCCATCAACCAAGTGCCTAGACGATTTTTCTCGAAAAATCTGCTGTAGTTTCTAGTACATGTAGCGCATAATTATTGTCAATATTACCATCCTGGTCTGGCAAGGGATAATGCGTACCTTCATAGACGTGAGTTACCTGAAAAATCAATGCAAAAGTAAGGCTAGGAAGCAGATGCAGGTTTACAAATCCAATTAGCACTACCCAAACTGGCACAGACAGAAACAACAAAGGCAATACCAAAGTCAACCCAAAATAAACTATCTTAGAGATTATTAAAATCACGTATTCTCGAAACGGATGCTTCACATTTTTCAGATTACCAATGTGTTTTTCTACAAAAACCATTTAAAATCTTTGACAGTCACCCAGTGTAGCATGGCTAAAGCATAGAGAATAGGCGTGTAAAAATGCTGCCAACGATGATATTTCAAGTAAGGTTCATCAGGTGTAAATCTGAACAATCCATGTGTTTCTAAAGTAACATCAATACCTTGTATGTTGACGTAACCATGATGCGCACCGTGCATCCTTCTAAACAAATACTGATTGCCGCCGATAAAATTCATAGAGTATCCGAGCAAATCATTGACCCATTGTTTTTTAGAATAGGCATCATGGGTTGCATCGTGCATGACGTTGAAAGCAATAAAAATATTGACAAACCCCAACAACATGAACGTCATAATGAGCAAAAAGTAGTTACTACTTAATACATCTGACATGATAAGCGCGTAAATACCTGACCAAGTGATAATAGCAAAAAGAGTTTTAAAAATCATTTCGCCATTGGCGTGAGGGCTGATTTGATTACGCTCAAAATATTCATCTACGCGCTGACGAAAAACCTTGATAAACTCACTTTTTTTAGGTGTACTTCTAAATTTTACACGTTTTTTCGCTAGTTGTTTTAATTAACATAGGAGCGATTGATTATAAGTTTTTGAAAAAAATTAAAATATTTGATGCCATAGGTTAGCAAAAGTTGGTGGCTACATTAAAAAATATAGAGCTACAACCAACGCATCGCTAAAAGTTCACAGCATCACCAAAATATTCAGCAATATTTATAGAGTGCAAATTTACAAATAGAATTCAATCCTATACCACCTTACGGGATTTGAATAGCTCAGATTATTCAATTTGCTTTTTGATATTCACCCTTCACCTATTTTAAAGGCTATTGGCAAGTATTAATCCAAACTTACCAGCATTTGTTTACCTTTAAAAACACTTGTATAAACAGCAAAAAACCAACCTTGTAACACGAGTTGCTACCTACTAGAAAACAACTTTTTTCTTGAACTCCTTATCTCCTCTTTTCACCACCACAGTAGTTTCCTGACCTTTTTCAAACTGCCCTAGTCCGTTCATGTAATCGTAGATATCTTTTACTTTCAAATCACCCAACTGAATAATGACATCTCCTTTTTCAATACCTGCGGCTTGCCCTGGTCGGTCGTCAAGCACTGCATCCACACGCATTCCTTGTCCAGAATAAGTGTAGTCAGGCATCACGCCAAGTGTAACTTTAAAAGAAGCAGCTTGTCTTTGCTCATCTTTCGTCTTAGTAAAAGCCAACTTAGGCTTGCTATCTAGTGTTTGAATCAATTCAAAAATATACTCTGTAACATCCAAAATTCCTTGAAAATTGATGCGCTCACTATCGTCTGAAGGTTTGTGATAATCTTCGTGCGAACCTGTAAAGAAGTGAAGCACTGGCAGATTTTCTAAGTAAAAAGAAGTATGATCAGACGCGCCAACCCCACTTTCAAACTCCTGAATCTTAATGCCATTTACCTTTAGTTTTGGCAAAGTTTCTTTCCAAAGTGGAGAAGTTCCAGTTCCA
>JAAUTG010000018.1 GCA_012031785.1 Saprospiraceae bacterium
TGTCACTCTCATGTTGATTTTAAGATAACAAGAAAAATATTGGTGTCTTTGCCAGCGATGGAAAGTCGAATGAATGAATCGCAGTAATAAACGCTAATGCCATTCTGCTGGTAAGTAAGTGTAACAAATTGACACTTCTAAAACGTGAACTTCATAAATACGGGTAATTTTTTCAAAAAAATAAGAAATTAAAAGTTTGATAATCAATGACTTGCTTTCGCCTCTCATTCATTATCAAACAATCAACTAGAACTCAACGCCCATAATTTAACGCTCCTTATTAGGTATTACGCCTGTTTTTTCTCCAAAATACATAGCAAATTGGAGCATTTGAGAAGCCAATTCATTGTTTTTAGTAGAATTGAAGTAAGTATCTGCAAGGCTTTTGAGGGTTTGAAAGAAAAAGTTATTCATCTCTGGCACTGGCATATCCTTCGTCCAAAGTTCAACTCGCATAGTGTCGAGGTAGTTTTGTTCAAGAAGATAAAGCAACATAGCTTTACATGGATTGGCTTCTTTGCCGTGAGGGTTGTCAGAAGATTGCCAAGCAATACTTTCTGGAATGTGGTTGTCGTCTAAACCTACTTCGATACGAATGACTTCTTTTTTTGCCATATCAGAATTTATATTTTTGGGTTCTTAGAAAGTTGTTACAGAATTTGTGAGAACCTATTTTTAAGTTATTCATTCACAGTGCTTTATAGCTTAAAATCGTATTTACGCAGTAATTTTCTGAGAACCTATTTTTTTAAACCAATTGCGAATTATTTCATCACAAATCTTTAAATCGTTTCTATTCAGTGCATTCGGTCGCCGCGAAGTGACAAGTGCTTCATAATTGCTGCTTCGTGAGCTAGATACTCCTTCCAACGAGCTCTGGTTTTTTCTTCGCCACAGTACAGGTTTGCCAGTTCAATGAATAAACGATAATGACCAGCTTCCGATACCATAAACCGATGGTAAAAATCCTTCAATTCATCGTCAGAAATGTAAAGCGAGAGCAAGCGAAATCGCTCACAACTACGGGCTTCTATGAGCGCGCAAACCAGTAATTTTTCCAATAAACGTTCTTCTTCTGACCCTACTCCTTTTTGCTGAAATTGTAGTAGCGCGTTGACATATTCATCCTTGCGCTGTTTGCCTAATTCTAGCCCTCGTTTGTCTAACTCGCTCAAAACCAATCGAAAATGTCCCCATTCTTCTGTTACGATGGGAGAAAGTTCTTTCACTAAAGTTTTACGTTCAGGGTATTGCTGAATCAGAGAAATACAAGCAGTAGCGGCTTTTTGTTCACAATAAGCATGGTCGGTGAGGATTTCTTCTAAATCCATTTCCGCCAAATTTACCCATCTAGGGTCAGTAGGTAACTGCAAGCCTAGCATTCTTACGGCTTCTAGCTCTTGTTGTTGTTTTGTTGTCGTCATATTTATTTACAAATGTGATTGGATGCAGTCAAAAGCATCAACCAAATAATCTACATCAAACACCTCATATTCTTCGTACCCTGTGCTCCAAGTAACGCGCACACGATCTACGGATTTTTCTTCCAACCATTTTACCTGATTGCCTGACATCAAATATTGAACCTCGTAGATGTACGATTCTGTTACTTTGTCAAATCTACCTATTACTTCATCAGAAGCTTTTAATTTACTGTATTTTCCGTCTAAAAACATGACTACTAGCTCTCCTCGTGCGGGTATCGTGCCGTAAAGTTGGGGCGCATTTGCCAATTTCACCACAAAAATAAGATTTAATAAATAATACCCACCTGTAAAATAAGATAAAAATCCATAACAACTGATAGCTTCTTGACTATGAAGATAGGGGCGCATGGAAGGGGAGGTGTAGAAAAAGAAAGGCGCGATGGCAGTATCCAAACGCTTCCTTTTTTCCAAATTGCTGCGTGTTTCATAGACTTTACAAAATTTGGTTTGCCCTGAAAGTTGGCAACCTAGCAATAAGATGAAACACAAAACAAGATATTGCTTCATAAGCGATGATGTTGTGATTATTTTCGTTGAAGGAATCTAATGTCTGATATTGAATGTAGGGTTATGGATCATTCATATTATGCAGTTTGGTTTTTTTTTTCTTTTAACGCCACAATTTAAAATAAATCGCGCGTAAGTGTCAATCAAGTTACGAGTTATAATTTAATTCATTGATAATGAGCGGAATGTGTAATTAAACTGATGCTGTATTGATTACTCATTATCAAGAAGTTATTTCTTGTTCTATCCAAATCATTATTTCCTGCCATTGGTCAGGGTGAAACCTTCGCCAGTAAGTTTGTCTTCTAAACCAAGTCATTTGACGTTTAGCATAGCGGCGCGAGTTTCGTTTGATGAGGCGGATGGCTTCTTCCAAATCAATAGCTCCATCGAAATAATCAAAAAATTCCTGATAGCCTACTGTTTGTAAAGCAGTATGTTGCCGATAGCGTAGTAGAGATTGAGCTTCTTGCATCAAGCCCTGTTGTAGCATAGTATCCACGCGCTGATTAATGCGTTCATAAAGTGCGCTTCTTTCTAACTCCAGTAGCAAATAGATAGGAATAAAAGGTCGCTCGCGCTTGGGCTGTTGTTGTTGAAAAGAAGAGAAAGGTTGACCGCTGGCTTGGCATACAGATAAAGCCCGAATGAGGCGATGTGGATTTTGAATATCTGTTCGATGATAATAGTCCGCATCTGCCAAGCGTAACGCTTGTTGCAGCCATTCGATACCTTTTTGTTCATATTGTTCTTCTATGGTAGTACGAATTGCTAAAGGTACATCAGGGAAATCGTCGAATCCTTCGCAAACTGCCTGAAGGTATAATCCTGAACCACCCACTAAAATGGCTATTTGCTTGGTTTGATAAATTTTATCCAACTGTGCTAGGGCATCTCTTTCGTAGTCGCCGACACTGTAATTTTGTTGAATACTTAAATGGTTGATAAAGTAATGGGTGGCTTGTTGCAGTTCTTCTTGATTGGGTTTTGCTGTACCGATTGTCATTTCCTGAAAAAACTGACGACTGTCACACGACAGTATAGGGCAGTTCAAACGCTGCGCTATACGTAGGGCAACCCCTGTTTTTCCAGTAGCCGTAGCACCTCCAATAACTATTAAGTACCTTTTTGCACGATGTTAGCAATTGAAATTTGAGTCGTAGGGACTTGACTTGTTGAGTGGAAAGTCAAGTCGCCGCGCTCAAGTCTCTATTTTAAGTTTTTCTATCGCATCAATACCAATTTCCCTACTCGCACGTAAGGATATTCATTAATATCAAATTCATCAGTAGCGGCATCTGTTGCTTTATCTTTGATGAGAACTCGGTACACATAAACGCCACTTGTCAATCGCTTTCCAAACTGGTCTGTACCGTCCCACTCAAAAGCAGTTTGGTTATTTCCTATACGCAGCAAACCTAATTCATCCATTACAAGTTCGCGAATTAATTTTCCTGAAATATCCATAATCTGGATGCGGATGTCCTCGGGAAGTTGATTGCCTGATAGTTGGAATACGAATTGAGTGCTAGTAGAGAATGGATTTGGATAAGCAAATACTTCGGAAACACTGACATTACTAGTTACTTCAAAATCAACGGTATATGCGTATTGCCCAGCTTGATTGCCAGAACGGTCAGTTGCGGTTACAGAAAGAGTATAAATACCATCTTCCAGTAAATTTGGCATCAGCGTTACCCGCGCTACATTTTCTGTACTTAAGGAAGCAGGGTAAAAACGCACCGCAGGATGGTCAAAAGCATAGGTTTGTTTTTGACCATTTGGGAAAATAATATGAATGTCAAACAAAGCCGTATCGTTGAGGGCAAGAAACTGGTTCTCATCTCGCAAGTCAATGGTAATCAATGGTGTAGCACTTACAATATCTCTATTTTTGATGCGTGTGCCGTCGAACATTACATCCAATACAGGGTTGCGTTTATCACCTTCTACAAAAAACTCTAATACGCCTACATTATTAAATGTGTGTGATTCTCTTTGTTCTTGATTTGGATTTGCCTCTACAATTAACTGGTATTTGCCACTTGATAATTCTGTGTCAAATTGCCAGTCCACTTGTATTGTATCAAAAGCAGCTAAAGCCTCAATTCTTTTTCTAAAAGTACGTTGATTGTTGCCTTCATCAATCAGTGTATATTTCATTAACAGACTATCCATATCTGTACCACTAGTATTTGCCAACGTCAGCAATAGCTCTAACTGCTCGCCTTGTTGCAACGTATCTGCATGAAATTCAAAACCCAAATTAGGTGCTAGTGCAACATCGGGCAAAGATTCATAAAGTACGCGCCAATGATTGAGTTGTAAAGCAGTATGATTGGTGCTATCCGTGGCGTGCCAGTACAATTGCAAATACGGATATTGTGTTGCGTCTATCTCTTGCAAATCCACGTCCTTTTCCACTTGCTGCTGTAACAACAATACTTGTTCACCTTCAGTAGTAATGCCATAAACATCTATATTTGCTTTATCATCGGGTTCCTGCTCGCTTACTTCCCAAACAAGTTTTTGCCATGATTTTGCTGGACCCACAGGCGCACCTATCATAGAACCGCCATTTAACGAACCTGGTAGGATGGTTTCGGCGGAAATATTCGTATTTAGATCCTGCGCTCTAACTTCAATCGGTGTAAAATTTGGATTATTTTTCTGGAAGATTAAGATGTAGGGCGAGGCAAAGTCTGCCAGTTTTCTAATTTCTTTCGCACCTTGCTGTTCAAGCATTTGGAAAATATTAGTCCCTAGTGCAATAGAATCGGCAGCCCACTGATCTACAGAATAGTTGGTGTTTCTGAATTGGGTAGTAAACATTACAACATAGTCATTATCAGGCACGTAATTGTTAATAAATTCGATGGCTTGCGCACGGTCTTGTTGTTTTGCCATAGTCGAAATAAATACAGTTCCTGGATTTTCCCAGCAGTTGTAATTTTCGCCTGAAGGGGTCAACTGCCTGTACAGGTGCGTATCTTTGTTAAAGCCTAACATCCAAATACTTGCCTTGCTATTGATTACACCATTTGGGCAAGGCCAGTAGCTCACAAAACGAAAACCATCAATAAAAACAGAGACTTCTTCAAAAGCAAGATTTCCAAAAACTCCAGTAATAACCTTGAATTCTGAAAGGAAGGTACCAAATTTTTTGCAATTGGGTCGCTGTATCAATAATGTATTGTCTTAAATCATTTTGCAAAAGTTGTTGGAAATGTGATTGATTCCAACCCTCGTTTTCTAATGGCAAATAAGTAAAAGAGCTACTCTTCCAATTGAATCCTTTTCCGCTTGTCAATGTAGAATCTATGCTCACCCGCCAATAGTAAACTTTTCCTTCTTGGAACAAGGTATTTGGTTGCCATTCAATAACGCCTCCAGCATCTTGAACAATACCTCCTGTTTTAATCGGACTATTAAAATGAAGCGTAGTATCTATTTCAAAGTAATAATTAATTGGAGCTGTAAATACGCTGGTGGTACTTGCTTTTAAGGTAATTACTTGGCTATTAACAATACCAAAGTTGTTAGGATAAACAGGTTCAATATCATAATCAATAACAAATAAGGAAACACTGGCTTTATTATTGGTTTCTCCCTTTTCAAGTTCATCAATCTGGTTGTCGGCATCCACCACAATTTCTATAGTATGTTTTCCGGCAGCTGATTTTTGTAACGCCAAATTAATTTGGAATTGTTCCTCAAATTTGGGAGCAGCTATTCGCAAAGATTTAATTTTGAAAGATGCCCCATCAGGCGTAATGTCGTAAATTGCTACACTAATAGAATCATTGATAGCTTTGCCAATATTAGCTACTGTTAGGTCTAATTTGAAGCTATCCTGTTGCAAACTTAATGGATTGGGAGAAATGGAAGTTTTAGACAAATTCACTAAATAATCTGGTTGTGGATGAGGATACAATCGCAAAGCCGGGTCTCCATGAAACATCATAATCTCTTTCACGCGATTGGTAATAAAACTAGCATTAATAGTGTAATCGTCCATGGTTTGGCGAATAATCTCTCCAAATGTTTCTCCATAGTAATCCTGTCCCAGATTTTGATACAAAATTTGTGCATAGCGGCTAAGGTTTGATAGCTCTGTTACCCACATCGTACCCAGATACCCAATTACTCCTTTATCTTCGATGAGGACATAATCCTCGCTCAAAGTGGTTGGCAAATTTAATACTTGATTAGAATTGCAGCCAATAGCATAGAAAATGGGATATTTGCCTTTTGTGTTGTACTGTTCAGGCTTACCTACATCAAAGTCTAGCGTTTGGGGTGCAGAGTGCCCGAAAAAGGTTAATAAAGCATTACCCTCATTGATGACTTTACTTACTACATCTTTTTGAAGTTCCTGAATTACATCGGTAGAAGTTTTGTAAAAAGAAGAAGACGCTGCCCCAAAAGTGCTGGTTGCCAAAAGGTTTGCTAAGTTATCTAAATCGTATTTAATCTGGTCTTGAATGCGAATATCTCCACCTGCAAAATGTACAATCCGCTTAGTCCACGCCTTTTCTTCTATAGTTTGTGGCATATTCTGAACGGCTTCAAATTCTTTGACTTTTTTGAGATAAAGCCTTACATGATCTGGAGTAGAAGCTGCAATCCTACCAACTGCCATTCTTGGAATGAATTGGTTGTGATCCATTGCCAATAAGTAATCAGAATGTGGAAATCCAAAAGAAGGCACTAGATCGAGGGCTTGCCAGCTTTCATAAGTATAGTTTGAACCACCGTGCCACTGTTGATATTTAGCTGCCGAACGAGTATAAGTTTTATTCGCTCCTTTACCCAAAATGAAGAGATGTTTTACATCCCAAGCGTTAGAAGCTAACTTCAAAAAATTTCTACTTGCTTGTTCGTGGTATTTGATGCCATATCCAAATTGATCATAAAGTTGTTCAATATCTACAATAATGGGACGATAAGCACCACCTGCACTGCTAGCTCTATAGTCTGCATATTCTTGAACGTAATTGTTCCCCGTTGCCATCATCGAATAATCTAGTATTGGTAAGGATGATGTAGTCATAGTTGCCATCTTCAAAGTTATATTTTGTAAAGTATGTATTAGAAATGGTAGCTGTTTTTACAGCACCTTGGCTGACTAATAGTAACTTTAAGGCTTGCTCAGATGCAGGTATTACAATTTTTACTAATCCGTTTTGTACGCTGGTTTGTAAAATTCTATGATTCGTCAAATCGTAAAGCAGGGGAGCGTTATTTTGGTGGTTAAAATTAGTGATTTCAATATATTGAGGAGACGAATTACTTTGCACTTGAAATACCAATTCAGATAAGTTCCTAAAATCAAATCCGTGTGGATATTCCATCTTGATGGAAGCTATTTTGTATTTATCATTGTCAGAACCAGTCGCTCGGATACTAACTACATTTCTATTTCTGAGGGTAGTAGATGGAATATCAAAAGCATGTTCCCTAATTGCCCAATCTATAAACTCATCTTTAATGTAGTTAATGCCATTTACACTGTAGTTGACGATGTGCTTATTCCCGTTGCTTAGGTTTCTAATCTTTATTTTAGCTGATCCTACATTAGTCACAAATCCAGTAATATCAACGTAAATATCCCGATTTACTATATAGCCGCGTGAGCCAAATCCTTCTCCTAAATCGTATTGGCTCACAATTCTTTCTGTTGCACCATACTCCTTTCCATTGCCATATTCTTCGCTCAAAATTACTTTTTGCTCTACAATACAGTGCGTTGGTTTTGGAAGAGATGAAGAGAAATCGCTTTCAATAATATCATATCGCAAATGATTAGCTGTATTTTCCCACGTCAAGAAATAGGCAGACGTATCTGAAAACATGCTGTAATCTGGGTTGAGCTGATAGCTTGGTTCAATATATAAAAATTGATCAAACCATCCGTCGTTAGCTTGTCCGTAAAATTCAATATAATCGTTATTGCCAAATAGCTCGTTGTTGGACACATAAATAGGAACTTCTTGTCCTCTGAAAAATAATTGAAATCCACTTCCCAAAGCACTATCTGTGCCATCCAATAAGTGGGATTGTTGAAGTGCTTGGTAAGAAATTCGATATATGCCTTCTTCGGCAAGCCGAATCTTTATGTACTTTTGCTCGTAATTAATCCACTCGTTTCCATAGCGAGTGCCTAGTTCATCTGTAATTTGGGCGAATGCGTTTTGACCAAAAACAAGAAATACGAACAACTTCAGGAAAATAATTTTGACATTCATAGGAACAGTAGTTTGCTAGTGTTTGTATTTACTTTTGATTTCTTTGAAAGAATATGTTTCAAGAAACACAAGAGTCAATATCACAACAAAGATAATTCAAAAAAGTCTAACACTAAAATACTTTTAGGCTTACCTTGCGTCAAATAGATGTAAGATGCGCGACGAAAAAGAATATATCATCCAAGCTAAAGCTCATTTTCCCTTGACCTGAAAGAACTGTGGCAGTATCGAGAATTATTTTACTTTTTTTCTTGGCGCGACCTCAAAGTAAAGTACAAGCAAACAACACTTGGTCTAGCTTGGGCAATTTTGCAGCCTGTGGCGATGATGAGTATTTTCGTGCTTTTTTTTGCGAATGCTTTACAGCTTTCTACACAAGCCTTACCACCTGCCGTATTTTATTTGGGGGCGTTACTTTACTGGAATTTATTTCAAGCGGGTTTAAGCCATAGCGCAGAAAGTATGATTACGAATGCTAACATCATCAAAAAGATTTATTTTCCGCGCCTCATTATTCCAATCTCCAGTATTTTGGTTGCGCTATTCGATTTTTTAGTGGCTGCTGTGGTGTTTGTAGCGATACTAATTTACCACGATTTATTGGGGCAACTACCCCAATTGAACTATTTAAACGCGCTTTTAGCCATGTGTTCAGCTCTTCTTATTACGCTGATTACTACTTTTGGTTTCGGAATTTACCTCGCTGCGCTCACGGTGAAATACCGCGATTTTAGATATATCATTCCTTTTTCTTACAATTTCTTTTCTTTGCCACGCCAGTTATCTATTCGCTGAATAGTTTTTCGCAATTTGAGTGGCTTCAGTATGTTCTAGCCATCAATCCAATATCCACAGCTATATCGGTACTTCGCTATGGTTTGGGAGCAGAGGTCTTAGATTGGAAAACGCTTATAATCAGTATAATAGCAATGTTTTTTTTTACGGTGCTAGGAATTTATCAGTTCAGAAAAACCGAAGCCTATTTCGCAGATTTAGCCTAGTTTATGCCAATGGCGTAACATTATTTAATAATATGAAACCGATATTAGAAATAAATAAATTGTCCAAAAAATACCGTATTGGAGGAAAAAAAGAACGCTATCTAAGTTTTAGAGAACGTTTGACGCAAGAATTATTTTCTTTCAAAACTGCTAAAGCTCCTACCTTTTGGGCTTTGCAAGAGGTGTGTTTTGATGTATTTGAGGGCGAATGTATTGGCGTGATTGGCAAAAATGGGGCTGGAAAATCCACTTTGCTTAAAATTCTTTCTAAAATTACCCCTCCCACTAGTGGCTACGTGAAGGCTAAAGGTCGCGTGGCAAGTTTACTGGAAGTGGGAACAGGTTTTCATCCTGAATTGACGGGTAGAGAAAATGTCTATTTGAATGGCTCTATTTTAGGCTTGAAAAAAGCAGAAATTGACCAAAAATTCGATGACATTATAGACTTTAGCGGCGTAGAACTGTTTTTGGATACGCCGCTAAAACATTACTCCAGTGGTATGCAGTTGCGCCTCGCTTTTGCAGTTGCTGCTCATTTGGAGCCAGAAATACTGTTGATTGACGAAGTGCTGGCAGTAGGAGATGCCGAATTTCAAAAAAAATGTCTTGGAAAAATGAATGAAGTCAGTCACAGTGGCAGAACCATTCTTTTTGTTAGCCACAATTTGGAGGCAATGCAAAAACTATGCAGAACAGGTATTTTACTAGAACATGGGCATTTAACCCAAACTGGCAACATTGACGATATTATCACGACTTACCTCGCCACCAACCTCACTAGCGAAAAGCATTACGATTCCAACAGCATCATTCGATTTTTGAGTATTACACAGGTGAACGACGTGCTACAACTGACTGCAGATTACGAAAGTCCAGTCGCTTTAGGTATTCCTTCCCTTGGATTTGTAATTTTTAACCAAATGGGGCATCCTGTGATTGGTTATAACCCCTTAATGGAGGGTCATGCAAAAGTAAATTATCAATATCCCTTAAAAGGGCGCGTCATAGTTACCATTCAACAACCTAAACTTTTGGATGGCACGTACAATATCTCTGTTTGGTTTGGTAATGGGCAAGTAGATTTCTTTGAGGACGCTTATTGCTTGCAACTTACCGTACTGAATATGACTTCTTTGATACAATTAGATACAAAATTGGTGGGCAATGCCGCGCCTATTTGCCAATACGAATTTTTACAACGATGAATACGCAGCAAAGCCAAATTGTACTTTCTCCTTTCACTGCAAGTGAAGCAAAATTGATTCAAATTTTTGATAATCAAGCATTAATAGCGTGGTATCTCTCTTCATTTGAGATAGATATCACCCCCTATTTAGAAGGGAAAGACCATGTTTCCTTGTACGAGTGCCTCGATACAGGCTATCAATTTTATTATCCGTTTGAGGTGTACGGAGATGAAGCTTTTTACGATGCTTTTAGCAAACGATATGCTTGGTACTATCAGCCCGACCGATGGGAATATCGAATTTGCCAAAAAATATTCAACTTCAAAGGAAAAGATGTGCTAGAAGTGGGTTGTGGAAATGGTCATTTCTTGGAACGCATCCAACCTTTTGCACGTAGGATCAAGGGATTAGAACTCAATACTAAAGCCATAGCGCACTGCCATCAACGCCAAATAGACGTGGAAGCCCAAACTATTCAAGATTTTGCTGTTCACCATCAAGCGCAATTCGACGTAGTTGCGATGTTTCAAGTATTAGAACATATCGCGGATGTATCTTCTTTCTTGACTGCTGCTCTAGCGTGCTTAAAAAAAGGGGGAGCACTCGTGATTGCTGTTCCTAATAACGATTCTTTACTTTTACACACCAATCACCAACTAGAATTTGTCAATTCCCTTCACCAACACTGTCTTTTGATGAATATGCCGCCGCACCACGCTGGACGTTGGAACAAAACTGCTTTAAGTAAATTACCACAGTTCTACCCGCTTCATTTGGAGCAGTTGCGCTATGAGCCAATTTGGTACTACAGAACGCATTATTTACAAATGTTGCAATATCGTGCGCAGGGTTGGGCGTTTCGTACTTTTCGCAAAGAAAATTTAGCTTTCAAAATGTACTTTAAACTCGCTCAGCCATACATCAAAGGACATACTATTTTGGGAGTTTACAGGAAAGAGTAGGGTAGGGGGTTTGAAATCGGTCAAGGCTTGCACGATTTGTTGCTTGAATCAATTTAGTTTTAGTCATCAGAGAACTGATTTCTTTCAGGTTACTTAAAAAACAAAAGCGACTACCTAAAAGATAGTCGCTCCTGAAAAGACAATACTAATAATGATTAAGTTTTAATAGCCTTCGTTCTGTACCAAATAGCCTGGCAAGTTGGAAGCTCCGTCAATTGCTGTCTGTGGAATTGGGAACAGGCGGCGGAATTTGTTGTTGATGGTTTTTTCTGTCCAAGTCGTTTCGTTAAATTTGTTGAAACGAATCATGTCTGTGCGACGCAACATTTCCCAATATAACTCAAAGCCGCGCTCGCGGTACAATAAATCTAAATTCATTTGAGCAAGGGCTGGAGCTGGTGTAGTGACGTTTCTCGCTGCGCGAATCGTGTTCACGTCAGCCAGCGCACTAGCGGCGTCGTTGTTTTGCGTAATTTAGCTTCTGCACGCATCAAGTAAACATCTGCCAAGCGAACAATCACAATATCCGCATCGCCTTTGTTTCTACCAGAGTCTGATTTTCTGCTAAATTCATATTTTTCTACGCGGTAGCCAGTATTATAGTTACTACCTTCGACAGTGAAATCTACCCTTTCGGTAAAGTTAACAGACAAATCAGGTTTATTTCTAGTTAAGTGTACCAAAGGACCAACCAAGAATTTGCCGTCTGGGCACTTTGCAAAACCGTCAATTCGACGCTGCAAGCCATACTGCTGTCCACGTAAAATACCGCGATTGATGTTGTAAGTAGCACCATCTACACAAGTATCTGCGCGATTAGTATAAATACTTTGATTTTGCTTGAAAAAGCGAGGATCAATCGTAGGGTCTTCAGGTGCATAAGCTTGTGCCCAAGTTTGATAATAGTCAGAAGTGATAGCAGGTCCGTCTGTACCATTCGCATTTGGAAAGTTCGGTAACGGGAACATATCACCAGACAAAGAAAAATAAGCCAAGCGGTTGTGTCCATTCAATTCTGCACGTTGGTCAATGGCAAAGATAAGCTCCTTATTGGTGTGGTTGTTGTCATTGAATATCGCAAAGTAATCGTTAGAAAGTGTGTACTGACCTGAATTGATAATGCGGTCGCAATATTCGATGACTTTATCCATATCTGCGGCTACAAATTCAAATTTGTCAGCATAACGATCTCGATAAACCGCAGCGTTCAAGTGCAAACGCGCTAATAATCCCCAAATCGCACCTTTGGTCAAACGTCCAGGTCCGACATTATCTAACAATAAGGGTTCGACTGCTAAAAACTCGCTTTCAATGAATTTTACCGCTTCTTCGCCTCTTAAAATAGTAGAGTTTGCACCCAAGTTGTCTTTTACAAAAACTACTCCGTACAAATCCAAAGTCATCATTGAGTAGTAAGCACGCATACCACGCGCCTCTGCCAAATAAATTTGTGCAGCAGGATCAGGATTGTTGGGCAATTCATTAATCGCTGTTACAGAACGAGATATTGCTTGTAAAAGTGGATTCCAAGTATTGCGCACATTGGCAGTATTGGCATCAAAAGTATGAGAATGCAAAGCAACATAGATACCATTATCACCCCAATCTGTACCGCCGCGATAAGGTAAGATTGCTTCATCGGTCGTAATTTCTTGTAGCGCGAAATAAGTGGTGTGCTGGTAAATAGTAGGTAAAAGTGCGTAAACAGGAGCGATAATACCGTCTGCTTTTTCTTTGTCAGAAAGGTTAGATGCAGAAGTTTCGTCCAAGATTCCTCTTCCAAATCCGTACAACTATTATTGGTTAGGGCTAGGAAACCGAATAACAATAAGGATAAAATGATATGTTTTTTCATTGTAATATAATGTTTAGTTAGAAGCAGTAGAAAAGAGGATGGATTTTCTCCACTTTCTACTGCTTTTCTTGATTGATTAGAAACTAAGGTTTAATCCAAAAATCACTGATCTTGCTTTCGGGTAGCTCAAATAGTCAATACCATAAGAAGAAATACCATTAACTGTTCTGTCTGTATTTACTTCTGGGTCGTAGCCATCATAATCGGTTAGTAACCAAAGGTTTTGACCAGTAACGTACAAGTTTAAAGCAGAAACCCAACGCTTGATACCGATGGTTTCAGTGTTGAAATTGTAGCTTAAAGTTAAGTTGTTCAAACGTAAAAATGCACCATCTTTCAAGTAGCGTGTGGACACAGGCGCCGCGTTATTAATAGATTCTGCTGGGTCGTTACCTTCTGGCGTTACGTTAATACCTTTAGACAGACGCAACTTGTAAAAGTTAGCCGTAGCCGTGTTGTCATAAATTTTATTACCTGCCACGCCGTTAAGGTTTGCCGCTAAGTTAAAGCCTTTGAAAGACACACTACCGTTGAAGTTGTACTGTGTAGTAGGCAATGCGCTACCTGCTGCAATACGGTCTGCATCACTGACAATACCATGCCGTTCACGTCGCGGAAAATACTCAAGCCAGTTTCGTCAAAGCCGATGTGTTCGCGTAAGAAAAAGGTACCAATTGGCTCACCATTATGTATCCATTAATAGTTGTAGAAGTTAAACCAGAACCTGAAGCTGAACCAGAAGGAATAACCGTGAACGGAGAACCATTCACTTCGTTATCAATTAAAGTCAAATTACCGCCAATTTCAAAGCCAAAGCTATTAGCAGCCGCATAGCGATAGTTCAAATCAAACTCAAATCCACTATTAGTGATTTCCATACCTTCCACGTTTTGCCCCAAACCGTAGTAGCAGGCTGAACAGGGTCAGCAGGAATAATTTCCAAAAGGATATTATCAGTGACTTTATTAAAATAGTCAATTGTACCAGAAAGTGCGCCATTGAATAAGGCAAAATCCAACCCTATGTCAGTTTGTGAAGAAACTTCCCACTGGATGTCTGGATTTGCTAAACGCGCAAAAGAAGTTCCCACAGGAAAAGGATCTGTTTCTGTTAATGGATAACTTGTTGAACCAGAAACAGTTGTTGTGAATAATGGTTGCGTGATTTTAGAAGGAATTTCTTGATTACCAGTCAATCCCCAACCAGCTCTCAATTTCAAATCGCTGAATGGAGAAGACTGCATAAATGGCTCGTCAGAAATTCTCCAACCAATTGAAAAAGAAGGGAAAATACCATACTTATTATTGTCTCCAAACTTGGAGGAACCATCAGCTCTCACAGTGGCAGTCAGTAAATACTTGTCAAAAAGGTCAACATTCACGCGAGAGAAAAACGATTGTAACTCATTCACGACTGCAAAACCCGAAGGTTTGTTGTTTGCTAAAGTTAAGTCTTGCCCCAAACCTGGGTTAAAGATTGGCTCTAAATCACTGATTGGAAATTTGTTAATGCTAGATGATCTGCTCTGAACAAAAATGCGCTGGTAGGAGTGTCCAGCTAATGCGGTCAATCCTAACGCACCTTTATCCATTGTGTAAGTCAAGTAGTTTTCAATTAATCTGTTGTTGTTGCTAGTGATAATTGTTGCCAAGCGACCGTCTTGGCGTGGAATGTTGCTTGCCAATGATTGCAAGTCGCGTACTCCAGTAGAATTATCAATACCGTAATTCAGTTTGTACACCAATCCTTTTACAATTGTTAAAGAAGGCGAAATACTACCAATCACGCGATTAATTTTAGTGATGTCTTTTTCTAGCTCATAGATAGTCAAAGGGTTGACAAAAGTGCTTTGGAAATTATTAATTTCACCATCTTCTGTATAAGCCGCATAAGTTGGGTTGATGGAGATAGCAGTTCCAATGATACTGCCCACAGGCGCACGTAAATTGTCTGTATGCGATACATTCATAATTGCGTCCACGACCAATTTGCCTTCCCAAAACTTTTGGCTCACATTCAAGCGACCAGAATACTGATCCAAGCTGCTATTTTTCAGGATACCTTCTTGCTGTTGAAGTCCAAATGAACCATAATAAGTCAAATTACCAGCACCACCACTTAAGGACAAGTTATGATTTTGTGTTTGTGCAGTTCTAGTTACTTCTTTTTGCCAGTCAGTAGAAGCACCAAAGTCTTCAAGTACCCCACCAACTGCTGGTACTTGTATGCGATACTCATCTGCGGAGTAAACCTCTAAGGCTCTCGCCAAAGTTGAAAAACCAAAACTTGTTCCGTAAGTCAGACTAGAAAAACCTGCTTTTCCTTTTTTAGTAGTAATCAAGATGACACCATTTGCGCCACGCGCACCATAAATGGCAGTGGCAGAAGCATCTTTCAATACATCAATAGATTCAATATCCTGCGGATTCAAGAAATTTAAAGGATTGGTAGCTCCACCTGTACCAGAATTGTCCAGCGCAAAACCATCTAATACAAACAGTGGGGTACTTCCTGTGCGTACTCCACCTGGACCGCGCACTGTGATATTTTGAATACCTCCAGGTTCGCCGTTAGCAGAAACGACATTTACCCCAGCCACTCGACCTTGCAACAACTGCTCTGGTGAGTTGATAATACCTCTGTTAAAATCTTCAGATTTAATAGATTTTACTGCACCTGTTAAGTTTCTTTCGATAGTGCTACCATAACCCACTACCACTACCTGTGAAAGCAATAAGTTGTCGGGTTGTAGCGTAACATCTAGCACTGTTTTTCCTGCAGCCGCAACCTCTTGGTCTGCGTAACCCACGAACGAGAATACCAGTATCGCGTTTTCGTCTGGAATATTGATGGAATATCTACCATCTTCGTCTGTGGTTGTACCTGTGGTTGTACCTTTTACAGCAACTGTACAGCCAATCAAGGGTTCATTGGTAGAAGCGTCCAAAACACGCCCTTGAATTGTTAAATCTGTTGATGGACTGGCGTTTGCACTGCCTATTAGCGCGAAAACCGCTAACAAACAACACATTGTCCATCTCTTGTAAGATGCAATCAAAGTGAAAGCGTTCATTAAGATACAATTTATATTAAACAATCAAATGAGCAGCAAAGCTAGGTATCATCGTAAAGACAACGAAAGGTGGACAGATAATTTAACGTAAAGGTAATATCAAGTCACTATTTGTAAGGTGATTGTGAAGTGAATGTAAAGCGTTTTAAGCAGGAGTTTGGTTATGGCTGAATTGACTTGTAACGCTAAAACAATGCAGAGCATAACCAATAACTAGGGCTAAATCTCCAAATTGATAAGTATAAAATCAAAAGGGAGTTCTTTGTTTTTGATGTCACGCGTATGTTTTCCCAAATATAATTATTTTAAACAATCTCATCATAGTCGTTCCGTGTAAGCACGAAAAAGTTCTTTTAAAATCAAATAGCCTAGTGCGTAACCTGTAATTACTTGAATTTTACCAGTACCATTTGACGATTAGTCCATTTTTCTTGAAAGGTGTAATAAATTTCTGTGGATTGTCTCAACGCAAAGTCCTCGT
This sequence comes from Saprospiraceae bacterium, assembly GCA_012031785.1. Classification (GTDB taxonomy): domain Bacteria; phylum Bacteroidota; class Bacteroidia; order Chitinophagales; family Saprospiraceae; genus JAAUTG01. The sequence goes on from JAAUTG010000018.1 coordinate 16,802, forward strand.
AAGTTAGATAAAATAACCCCTTGACAGGTTCTTGATGATAAGTAAGTGGTTGTTGCTGGGCTTTTCCAATGTAATAAGGCAACTGATAGGGTAGTGTGGGGGGGGTAAAAAGAGTATCTTGATAAAAAGTCGTTCCAAAAAGTGCAATCGCTGGAAGTGAAACGACAGGTACGCCAGTAAAAAAGATGCGCTCTTGCTGGGCTGTATGGACAAGTTCTTTGCTCAAGTCTCTATAAACCAATTGATTAGAATTATTCTGCTGATACACTAACACTGTAAAGTTGAAAATAATTCTGGCTGCCAAAAGTATAATCACTGTATTCATCCAAAAACGAAAGGAAAATGAAGTTTGAAGTGCAGCAGCAGCAAACCAAAGCGCGAAAAAAGGAAAAAACGGATAGAGATAACGGTTGAAAGTGTTAGGTGATAACCAATAAATCCAAATATTACAAGCTACAAAAATCAAAGTAAAGCGAAGCCACGCATTGTCGAGCCAATTGATACGATTAGCTTTGCGCAGTAACAACAGTGGTATTAAAGACCAAGGTAAAAGCAAGGACAAGGTGTTTGGTAAAAACGATAGTAAATGCCAAGCGATGGCAGATCCATTACTTTCCACCATAGACTTTTGTTTGGATTCTTGAAAAAGATTAGTCAAATAGCCAAGGCCATTTTGCTGCGTCTGATAAGCCAAGAAGTAAGTACCTACTAGACCCAAAAAAGTCAAAATACCTAGCCCGTGTTTCCAGTTAAAAAGTTGTTTCCATTCACCAGATAGTATTAGCAGCCCAATTAGCGTAAAGCCTTGAAAGACAATTGCTGGAATACCCTTCATCAAAAAATTGAGGGCAGTAAATAAATAAGATAGCACAAACATCAACACCCATTGGCGTTTTTGGTGAAAATGAAACAAACACAGCATTTGAACGAATATGAAAAAAGTAAGCATCAAATCCATTTCGCCAGTGTTGACGCTGCCATAAAACAATAAATTAGAAAAAGTAAGGAAAAAAAACGCAGCAAGAATAGCTGTTTGCAGCGAAAGGTAGCGACGGGAAAAACCATACAATCCAGCTCCTGTTGCTAAAAAAGCCAACAAAGAAGGTAGCCTCACCACCCATTCTTCCATACTGCCGAACAGATAAAAGAATGTTGCTAACACCCAATTAAAAAATGGCGGCTTGTTGTAATAAGGTAACTCGTGAATAGTGGGAGTCAACCACTTTCCACGCCACAACATTTCCATTGCTACTACTGCTCGACGTGGCTCTTCGGCGCGAAGTTCTAGCACATTCATGGCTGAAAAGCAGGCTATGCCTAACAGAAATAAGGCAATAAGCACTTGCAAACGTTCTGACTTTTCCATAAATTCTCTGTTTATAATTTTGGACGCAACATTTCTATTATTGTACCCACCAGTGCGGGTTTATTTTCAGCGTGTGTAATCAAACCTGAAACTGCAATACCATGAACGCCAGTGTTCATCAACGCGGGAATATCTTCCAGTTCAATACCACCAATAGCGATAATAGGTAATGAAATACCTTCTTGTCGGCATTGCTGAATGATATTTGTGTAGCCTTCAATACCCAAAATGGGGCTTAATTTCTTTTTCGTGGTAGTGAAGCGAAAAGGTCCGACACCAAGATAGTCTATGACACCTTGTGCAGCATAATTACGAATGTCTTCTATCGTATTGGCGGTGCCGCCAATAATGTAATTTTGACCAAGCAGTTGACGCGCTTTGGTGTGGTTGAAATCGTCTAAACCCAAATGAACTCCATCGGCTTGCGCTGCCAAAGCGATGTTGGGATAATCATTGATGATTAAAGTGGCTTGGAAAGCCTCACATATCTTTTGGGCTTGAAAAGCGGTTTCGATAATTTTGCTTTCATCAGTATCTTTCATACGCAATTGAATCCATCTGCAACCTGCTTCGCAAGCGGTTTGTATGGCTTCAAGTTGGGTTAAATGAGGCGTACTTTGACTAATGTAATGCAATGATGCAATCATGTTATAATCGTTGATAAATGTTGTGCAATTTGCTATTTTTGATTCGTTCAATCATACAAGTTTCCAGAAAAAGCATACCTCAGCAAGGCGTGATTCCAGTTTGTTAATTAAAAACAATGGTTTTGCCGTTGTAAGATAGAATTTTGTGTTGAAGATGTAAAAAAATTGCTTGCGAAAGTACCATCTTCTCTAAGTCTTTTCCCTTTATTACTAAGTCTTCGATGCTTTCTTTATGACTAATGTGCGTCACATCTTGTGCGATAATCGGTCCTGCATCTAAATCTTCTGTCACATAGTGGCTCGTTGCACCAATTATTTTCACACCTCTGGAATAGGCTTGATGATAAGGCTTCGCGCCAATAAAAGCTGGAAGAAAGGAGTGGTGAATATTGATGATGCGATGAGGATAGTGCGCGACAAAATCTTGAGAAACAATTTGCATATATCTAGCCAGCACGACAAAATCTACTTGATGCTGCGACAATAGCTCCAACTGTTGGGCTTCAACCACTTTTTTCTGACTAGGTTTTATAGGGAAAAGATGAAATGGAATCCCAAAACTATTAGCTACAGGTTCTAAATCGGCGTGATTACTGATGATAAAAGGAATCTCCACTTTCCATTCTCCTGACTGATAGCGGGACAAAATATCGTACAGGCAATGAGCTGCCTTTGATACAAATACTGCCATACGCGGTAAATGATCTGTGAAATGCAAAGTCCAAGTCATTTGGTATTTTTGCCTATCAAAGTTCCAAAGTAGTCGTCAATCTTGGTTCGTTCAATACCAAATTCTTTTAAATCCCACTCCACACGCATAAAAAAAACACTATTAGCTTTGTCCACATGCTGCTCGAGGTCTAAAATATTCCCATTATTTTTATGCAAAAAATCTGTCACCGCAGCTACTAAACCCTTTTGGTCAGGACAGTGTATCAACAAAATGGCGTTTTGATTCATAATCGTTTGATTTTTGTGCAAATCTAGTAAGTCTATACCTCAAAAAATAAATATTAAAAAATTGCATCATATTTTTGGGGTAGCCGTAAAATTAGAAAGCAGCGCGTTTTCTGTTTTTTTACATACCGAAAACTAGGGATTTATTACCAGCAACATTGTTAAAATGATAGTTTGAGTATTCAAATTAGAAAAAATTACATATTTTTGAGCCAGTTAACAAACAAACAATTAACTATTTTAGTCAGAGTGTTCAAGTGTCTATTTTACTAGTGAATAACCAAATAAATTGAACCAACATACATTAGACACATTCAAATACAGTTGAAACGCCAATATTTCCAAAATTAAGAAGAAAAGAACAAGGGATACAAACAACTAAGGGAAAGTAAACGACTACTGTTAAAAAGTAGAATAACGGTTTGCGCCCTATCAAAGGCGAAAATTATGCTAACAATTCAACAAGTTTTGAAACATACAGTATTGGTAGTGCTTAGTCTGGTGGTTGCTACCAGTTATTTAGCTGCTCAAGCCAATTCCAAAAGCAACCTACAATACTATCAAGGTATTAGCTTACTAAAAAAAGGAGCTAAAAGCAAGTCTATTCAATTTTTAAAAAAACAGTTCAATCTGACACCACACACGAAGGGGCTTACCTGATGTTGATCAAACTACACCTCAACCTCAATCAGCCTGATAAAGCTAAATCCTATATGGCTCGCCTAAGTCAACTCCAAGACTTTTCTCCAGACCGTATCCTAGAAAGAGATTATTATCTGGCTTACAATGATTTGTTGGATCAAAATTATCAGCAAGCAACTATAAAACTCAAAGCAACAATTACCGCAGCATATCAACTCAAGCAGTTTTGACTTTTTCCTTTTATCCAAGTGCTACAACACTTTGGGCTACATAGATGCCATTCAACAACCTATCGAACGCAGTAAGGATAAGCTCATTGTTAGTAATAGAGCGTTACAAAATGCAAAAGCCTTGCTAGAAGAAGCTCTGCGCTACAACCCAAAATGCTCAAATCACCGCCAAAACTATAATATTGTAACTACTGCGTTGCGTGTACAGCCTTCTACCATTGAGCCTTACGAAAAAAGCCAACTTGAGGATGGCGAGCTAGTAGCACCTAGTTTTGGTATCAGCACGCCAGAGGAATCCTCTGTGCTATTTGATTCTGTGCTGCCTGATAACATGGCAGCTTTGACAGATGAATGGAATAATTTTGAGGAAGTAATCCTAATGCTTGATGCTTCTGGTTCTATGCGTACCATGGTTCCAAACACCAATCGCTCGCGCTTTGAACAAGGCAAACAAGTTGCTAATTATTTTTTGGATCATTTTGCTACTAAGGTAAAAATAGGGTTGGTGGCAGTGGCAGGGGAGTGTGGGTTTGCTCCAAAACTTTCCTCTTCTACCTTACAAAATAGAACAGACCTATCAAATTTGATGCAAGACGTAAAAGCAGATGGCCACACCCCCATCAATGACGCACTAAAATTAGTACCAAACCTTTTTCAAACAAATGCTCAAAATAAAGCTGTTATTTTCATTACCGATGGCATAGATAGTTGTGATCCTAGACTAACTTGCGAATTGACAGCATCACTGGGCGCAAACGGTATTTCAGTTCATATTATTAACCTAGAATCCATAGTTTCGCCAGAAGAATACGAAAATTACCTTTGTATGACAGTCAGTTCTGGTGGTATGCTAAGATATATCAACACGTCTAATCAGATAGAATTGTACGACCAATTCGACCTAGAGGATTACTTACTCCTACCGAAGTTAGAAACGCCTAAATCAAAGCCAGACAGACAAAGTGTAGCATCTTTGTAATTCTTGGTTTGGACATCCAATTAATTTGATTTACTTTTGCCGACCAAATCGGAATATCAGCAAGAAAAATAATTGCTGCAATTTTTATTTCAAAATTATCTTTTTTAATTATTTTTAATTTCTAAAAAAGATGATTGACTAAAATATAGTTCTAAGGCTATATAGTGGTGTAAAGATGGCAAATTAGTTGGTTACTTTTCAAGGCTGTTAGTTGTTCCGTTTTAGGATGCAAAAGTTTGATAAAGGCTTCTTTTACTACACCTAAAACGCTTGTTTATAAAAAATTTTTAGGTCGTAATTGCGAGTTATCAAATATGTAATTCTATATTATTTTAATCATCAATTTTTTGGAACACAACTTAGTGACAAACATTTAACATTTAAACCACATTTACTATGCTTCAAATAATAACAGCAGTAGTACCTGCATTTGGTGTTTTAGCACTGATTTTTACGTTTTTCCGCTCGGCTTGGGTTCGCAAACAAGAGGTAGGTACAGAAAGAATGGCGCGCATTGCAGACAGCATTGCGGAAGGAGCTATGGCTTTTCTCAGAGCAGAATATCGCGTATTAGCTATTTTTGTGCTAGTGGTAGCAGGATTACTTGCTTTTAGCGGCAACTCCGCTACAAGTTCACCGCTAGTAGCTGTTGCTTTTGTTGTAGGCGCATTTTGTTCTGCTTTAGCGGGTTTCATCGGTATGCGTGTAGCTACAAAAGCAAACGTTCGTACAACTAACGCTGCTCGTACAAGCTTAGGTAAAGCACTAAAAGTGGCTTTTGCTGGTGGCTCGGTAATGGGTATGGGTGTGGTTGGATTAGGTGTGCTAGGTATTGGCATTTTATATCTGATTTTCAGCAATATGTTTGGGGTAGCATCTCCAGATAATGTACAAAAGGTGATTTCTACGATTACTGGATTTTCCTTTGGAGCTTCTTCTATCGCTTTGTTTGCCCGTGTGGGTGGCGGTATTTACACTAAAGCTGCTGATGTAGGTGCAGACCTTGTGGGAAAGGTAGAAGCTGGTATTCCAGAAGACCACCCTCTGAATCCTGCCACTATTGCAGATAACGTGGGGGATAATGTAGGAGACGTGGCTGGTATGGGTGCAGACTTATTTGAAAGCTACGTAGGTGCAATTATTGGTACAATGGTTTTAGGCGCAGTGTTTATGACTTTACCAGAATTTGCAAAAGATGAACGTTTCTTAGGTTTGAGTGCAGTCATGCTACCTCTAGTGCTTTCCGCAGTAGGTATTGTGACTTCTATACTCGGAACTTTTTTTGTGAATGTGAAGGAAGGTGGCGACCCACAAAAAGCGTTGAATCGTGGAGAATTTATTTCTTCCGCAATGATGTTAGTAGCTACTTATTTTATTGCAGTTTGGATGTTGCCTGCTAGTTGGACGGTTGGTACAGAAACTTACACCTCTTTAGGCGTGTTTTGGGCTGTACTGTTTGGTTTGGCGGCTGGTTTATTGATTGGTCTAATTACTGAATATTACACTGGTTCAGGTACTCGACCTGTACAATCTATTGTAAACCAATCCTTAACAGGGGCTGCTACTAATATTATTGCAGGCTTGGGTGTAGGAATGCAGTCCACTGCTATTCCAATTTTAATATTAGCCGTAGCTATTATTGGCGCGCATGAATTTGCTGGTTTATACGGTATTGCGATTGCAGCAGTAGGTATGCTTTCCAACACAGGTATTCAGTTAGCAGTTGATGCTTATGGTCCAATTTCTGATAACGCAGGTGGTATTGCTGAAATGAGTGACTTACCTAAAGAAGTGCGCGAGCGTACTGACAAGTTGGATGCTGTCGGTAACACCACTGCGGCAATTGGTAAAGGTTTTGCGATTGGTTCTGCCGCTTTAACCGCCCTAGCTTTATTTGCTGCCTTTATGGCAACTTCTGGCATCACTTCTATTGATATTGCTAATCCTGTTGTGATGGCAGGTCTTTTGATTGGTTCAATGTTACCGTTTTTGTTTTCTTCTATGGCGATGAACGCAGTAGGACGTGCAGCAATGGATATGATTCAAGAGGTGCGCCGTCAATTTAGTGACATTCCTCAATTAAAAGCAGCTTTGGAGGTAATGAAACGCAATGAAGATAAAGAATTTGATACTTGGACGAAGGTGGATCAGGATGTTTTCAACGCCGCAGATGGTAAAGCAGAATACGGCAAGTGTGTAGAAATTTCTACCAAAGCATCTATTCGTGAAATGGTTTTGCCAGGTGTGATTGCAGTGCTTTCTCCTGTTTTGATTGGCTTCTTTGGTGGTGCAGAAATGCTAGGTGGTTTGTTAGCTGGTGTCACTTCCGCTGGAGTTTTAATGGCTATTTTCCAATCCAACGCTGGTGGTGCTTGGGACAATGCCAAGAAAATGTTTGAAGGTGGTGTGAACATCAAAGGCAAGATTTACTACAAGAAGTCTGACCCGCACAAGGCAGCTGTAGTAGGCGACACGGTAGGCGACCCTTTCAAAGATACTTCTGGTCCTAGTTTGAATATTTTGTTGAAATTAATGTCCGTAGTTGCTTTGGTGATTGCGCCTTTCATTCCAACTGAGCCACTTGGATTGTTCGGAATGGAAGAAGTGAAGCCCAAGCAGGAAATGATAGGACAAGAAACAAAAACTGATCTTAATGAGGTTTATGAAATTAAGTAAATGTAGCGCTTAATAGTTAACGTGTTGAATTGGCACGTTTCAAGGTTATTTTACAATCAACGTCAACAAGGAACTTAAAACTTCTTTTGTTGACGTTCTTTTTACAATCCTACCATTCTATCATGCTAGGATTTATCAATTGAATCCTAATATTGCAGCATGAAATTGCAAAACGATTTATTCTTACGCGCTATTACTGGTGAAGTTGTTGAGCGCCCTCCAGTTTGGTTGATGCGACAAGCTGGAAGAACCCTGCCTAATTATCGAAAAATCAGAGCAAGCGTACCTGATTTTAAAACCTTAGTGGAATCCCCCGAGTTGATTGTGGAAGCAACCGTAGAGCCAGTAGAAGTGCTTGGTGTGGATGCCGCTATTATTTTTTCTGATATTTTAGTTATTCCAGAGGCGATGGGTTTGCCTTATGAGCTTTTGGAAAAGCGCGGACCTCGATTTCCTAGAACAATCAAAACTCAAGCTGACGTTCGTGGTTTGCGTACTGGAGTGGACGCTGCTGCTCAACTCGCCCATACTTACGAATCTGTGCGTTTGACCAAACAACGCCTTCAAGGAAGGGTTCCATTAATTGGTTTTGCAGGTGCACCTTGGACGATTATGGCATACATGGTAGAAGGTTCTGGCAGTAAAACCTTTGCGTCTGCCAAAGAAATGCTATTCAAATCCCCTGAACTAGCACACCAACTGTTGGATAAAATCACGCAAGCCACTATTGCTTATCTGAAAGAAAAAATCATAGCTGGTGTGGATGTTATTCAGTTATTCGACTCTTGGGCAGGTATTTTGTCGCCTCATCAATATCATCAATTTGCAATGCCTTATTTAAAAGAAATTTGTGACCACATTCAGGAAGTACCAGTCACCGTCTTTTCAAAGGGGGCTTGGTTCGCATTAAAAGAAATTGGAGCATTAAATTGCCAAGCGATTGGTTTGGATTGGAATACTACGCCTCAATTCGCTAGAGCTCAACTAGGAAACGAAAAGGTACTACAAGGTAATCTTGACCCTTGTCAATTATTTGATACACTAGATAATATCGAAAAAGCTACATTAAGTATGCTAAAGGAATTTGGAACAAAGCACATTGCCAATTTGGGGCATGGCGTTTATCCAGAAACTCCCGTGGAGGCAATTCATTGCTTTGTAGATACTGTAAAGCGTTTTAGGTATTAGAAATATTAACTAGTTGATTAACAAGTGTTTGTTCAAGTAGCTGTACAAATATTACCTGCGTGGTGATGGACTTGTTTAAAAATAAATACTCAATACTGGAGCTATCAGGTAGCTGATTGTGGTTTGTGTTTGCCTAGTTTCGACCAGTAAATGATGGGTATCCAACCGAATACAGGAATAAAATAGGCTAATATGATTGGGCGTTTCCAGAACAGTTTAAATAATGTTTTCCAAGTATATTCAATTTTAACAGATTTATTTTTCTGCCATTGCAAATGAAATTCGGAAAATAAAAATCCCCAACCAAAGGGCAAGAAATAAGGAAAATATTGCCGATGCGCCCAAGCCGTCTTGAAAAACTCTAGCAGTTGAAAAGGAGATTTTCCAAATTGTCTTACCGCTTCATCTAATTCCTCTTGCATTTGCCGATGCACTTTATCTCTAAGGTCTTCAATTTCTTGTCTAGTCAATTCTTCATAACTTTTATCCGTCCAGTCGGAAGGACGAATGCGATTACCTTTCACAAAAGTGATTTTGGCAGGGAAAGCAAAATAGTAAAACCAAGGCTGAATTACTAGTAAAATGGTTAATACACCCATTGGCAAAAAAGGCATACCTGTAAGTCGCCTCACCACCCAATTAATAACAGGTACATTATACATAAATGGATTGATGTATTCTGCATTTACGGTGGCTAGAGGTACTATATCAGTTTGGTATTTAAGGCTCATGTGAATAAATGATGTAGAAAATTTTTGAAGCTGGTACTTATGATTGAACCCCTTACCTATACCTGGCACCCCTTCTGGATACATCAAGATGTTGGAAAAAGGATATTCCATCATCGTTTCAAAGTTGGTGAACGAAGCATCTATACCACCACATTTTTTCCAAAAGTTTGGCACAAAATAGGGAGTCATCACACCGACTTTGGATAGTAGAGGCGTGATAAGCGTTTTACACACTTTCGTATGGTCATAATCCATTTTTTTTAGCAACCCCGACATTAAGGAGACGGCATCCCAAGGCAAAGCTCTGCCAGAATGATTACTCACTAAAATCACAGGTGCATCAGGGTTGTTGCGCTCAATAACTTGATCAAAGCCTACGAACTGTATCCTGAAATATACTTCATTGATAAGCCAGAAAACATTTTTTACAATACTTTCAGAAAATGCAGGATCAAAATCTTGATAAATCGCTACATCAGTGCTTTCTTTATCTGTATTCAACATTATTTGTTTTTGAACTTTCTACACTTAGAAACTATCCAGTTGTAGAGAAAATCCAGTAAATACTTATCTTTTTTACTTCATTGTTCTATCTGATAAACTAGGCGTTGCAAATATAACGTAAAAAATCTCCTTTGCTTTGTGAAACTATTAAAGAATGAAAAAAATCATTTTAAAAAATTATACTTAAAATAAAAACTTATTACCTTTGCGTTCCTAATTTTAGAAATGTAACTCGTTGTAAAAAGAAGTGTTATGGATTTCGTCCAATATGTGAATGAACAAATGTTGAAAAAGCCTGATTTTCCTAACTTTAGACCAGGTGACAACATTGTGGTGAGTTATAAAATCAAAGAAGGCGATAAGGAGCGTATCCAGGCTTTCAGAGGAGATGTGATTCAGATAAAAGGTAAAGGTGCTACTAAAACGTTTACCGTTCGAAAAATATCTAACAGTATAGGGGTAGAGCGTATATTTCCGTATAGCTCACAGACCATTGATGAGATAAAACTATTGAAGCGCGGTAGAGTACGTAGAGCGAGGTTGTTCTACATACGTGGCTTGATTGGTAAAAAAGCTCGTATCAAAGAAAGAAGGTAAGATAACTAACCATTTATTATACAGTACCTTGAAAAAGGTACTGTATAATAAGTTTAGTCATCCAGTCTTTAATTGATATGATTCAAGAAACTCCAAATCTTTCCTGCTATTCGTGTAGCTACTCCGCTTTCACCTAGTTGTTGCTCAATTTTGGTGTATTCTATCTTCATTTCTTTCCGGTATATGGGATTGAGAATTTCCTGTAAAGCAAGTTGAAGATTATCTGTATTCATTTGTTCTTGCAATAATTCTTTGACTACTACCTTATTCGCGATTAAATTTACTAAAGAAATATATGAAATATTCACTAGCTGCCTTGCAATTGCAAATGTGAGGGCACTAGTTTTGTAGCAAACTACTTGTGGCACTTTAAAAAGCGCAGTTTCCAAAGTAGCAGTTCCAGAAGTAACCAAGGCAGCATGAGCGTGTTGTAATAAATCATACGTTTGATGATACACAACATGCAAGCGCGCGTGATTAGTCAAATCTTGTTGCTGGATAATTTCTTCGTATATCTTTTTTTCAATGGCAGGAGCAGCAGCAATAATGAATTGATAATCAGGGAATAAGGACACCATTTTTAGCATTTCAGCCAACAACTTTGAGATTTCTTGTTTACGACTTCCTGGCAGGAGTGCAATAATTGGTGCAGGGGACAATTGATGTTTTTGTAAAAAAGAGTCTGACTTTGGGCGATGACTAATTACGTCAATCAATGGATGCCCAAGATATTGGACAGGATAATCATACTTTTCATAAAAAGCAGGTTCAAAAGGAAGAATCACAAACATCTGGTCAACTGCTTTTTTTATTTGGTGGATTCTGCTGGTATGCCAAGCCCAAATGGTGGGAGAAATATAGTAAATCACTTTAAAACCCTGTTTTTTCGCCCATGTAGCTATACGCAAATTGAAACCAGGGTAATCTATCAAAATAAGTGCATCTGGCTGGAAGTCAAGAATATCTTGCTTACAAAATTTTAGATTCTTGGCAATTATCCTAATATTTCTAGCTACCTCCACAAACCCCATGAACGCTAGATTGCGGTAGTGCATCCTCAGTTTTCCGCCTGCTGCCTCCATTAAATCACCTCCCCAAATTTGCAAATTCGCAGCCGCATCGAATTGGTGGATAGCGCGTATCAAATTTGAACCATGCAAATCTCCCGATGCTTCTCCTGCAATCACATAGTATTTCATGGATAGATTTATAAGATGAAACCTTGGAAGAAATACAACCAAACTGCCACCCATACAAAGGTAATTAAGACAATACCACGCATAGATTGTGTAGCGCGTCTTTTTTGAAAACTATTAAGGCAATTGCATTGAGCGCAATTGCAACAATACCAAGTGTACGTAAACGAAAATTCTTACTCAATCCAATGTTGCTAACGGCATCTGCTCTATCCAAAAAATCAAAAATACCATAAAGAATCCCGAAGCCGACGGTTGGAAAAATGAGTCCCACGACTATTCCTATCCAAATTTCATTGCGCTTGAACATTTGCTACAATTAACGTATAAAAATACTTGTTTCTTCGCTAACCAAAATGCACTTGAGCTACTAGATGACTTAACTTGTTTCTTTTTTGATTTGCTCTGGTTTAACGCTTTAATCCTCTTGCAAATTCAGCATTTCCATTGTCTTCAATCCCGAAATCGCCTCGTGTTTGGTCAAGTCATGTCCCGATGGCACCACAGAAATATAGCCATTTTCTAATGCCCAAATATCTGTATCCTCACCTTTGTCCATCAAATTAAACTTTCCCGTCATCCAATAATAAGGAATTCCACGAGGGTCAACTGCCTCCAGAAAATCCTCTTCCCAGCGTCCGTCTGCCTGCCTGCATACTCTCACGCCTCTAATATCTTTGGAGGAGAGTTTGGGGATATTAACGTTGATGAGTTTACTGCTCGAAAGTCCATTTTCTAGGGTTTGTTTAATAATGTGGCTGATGAAAGGCTTTGCTGCTTCAAAGTCAGCTTCCCAAGAGAAATCGAGTAAAGAAAAAGCAATTGAATTGATACCTTCGAATGAAGCCTCCATAGCAGCGGATACCGTTCCAGAGTAAATAATGTTAATAGAAGCGTTTGACCCATGATTAATGCCAGAAACACATAAATCCACTTCTCTATTTTTCAATACGACATATTTACCTAATTTTACACTATCCACAGGTGTGCCAGAGCATTCGTAAGATTCAATACCTTCAAACACTTCCACCTTGTTTAATCGAATAGGACCTGAAATGGTAATGGCGTGACCTTTTGCAGATTGTGGCGAATCAGGAGCAATAACTACTACTTCTCCAATCTCTTTTGCCACTTCCACTAAGGCTTTTAACCCTGGCGCAGCAATACCATCGTCATTCGTAACCAATATGAGCGGCTTCTTCATTAATTTTACAATATTCATAGGTTGTACTTTGAATGCTTGCCCATTCTATTAAGCAAACTCTTCTTTAGAAACTATATTTTAAATACATGGCAAAAATAATGTTTTGCGCGTAATTGTTTATTTTCTTTCAAATTAAGCCATAAATAAAAGTATAGCTTCTATTTGCTGGCTAATACCTGCACCCAAATTACTCCATTTTGGGCTATTCCAACTTCTTTGAAAGAGTTGTTCATCATATTTTTACAATGTCCTTCACTGCTTTGCCAACCGGACACAACTCCTTCAACAGTATTGTATCCTTTAGCGACATTCTCTCCAACCGTAGTCCAATCATATCCTGCGTCATTGACTCGATCTTTTACCTCTGAACGGTCAGAACCAATATGAGAAAAAATATTATGTTTTACCAAATCGTCCGCGTGTCGTTGAGCAGCTTCAGCAAGTTGTTCGTTCCATACTACATCGCCTACTGGTGGCATATTAGTTGAGCCACACTTGCAGCCGTTAGCTCTGAGGCTGTTGACCTCACTTAACATAGCTTGAATAAATGGTGCGGTGGGGACATTGTCCTGTTCGACACTCACTGAATTTTCTGCTCGTTCTTCATTAGAAATATCAGGAGCGCAAGCAAGTAAAGTAAAAAAAGAGAGCATAATAACAAATAATTTATCGTAATTCATGATATTACTAGTTAATAATTTTAATAAAATCACAACTCTTAATTTACAAACGCCAATTCATCAAATAGTGTCTGACAAAAATGGTTTTACTTTTAAACTATCTTTCAGCGTGAGTGGGATAGGGGGTAATGGTTTTTCAGGTTTTGGAGGTTTGAGTAGAGTATCTTTGTTGAGTTTTGCCTGTGCGATAATCATAGAATCTACTATTTCAGAGGCTTCTTCCAAAGATTCTCTAAGACATCTAGTATTTTTGTTCGTAACAATAAGTTGTATTTTTTTTTGTACCTCCTGTTCTATCAATTCCTGTCTCGTGATTTTAGGCTGCTTTGGTTTACAAGCCATAATTATTAATAACAGCAACACTAGTTTGGTAGGCTTCATTGTTGGTAGCGGCTTTTTTGTTTTGCAATCTCTTTCAGTCGAACCAAAAGAATGGAATCAACGGCAGTCTGCAAGGTAGTTGTTTTAATGTGGGTACATATTGAATCTAAGGAAACTTTGAGTTTATCATACTCTACGTTGAATAAGGAATCCACTACTTCTCTATCTTCGTAGCGCAAAGAAGGTGGTGGTGGCTCTGAACAGCTTACCGTGAATTGACTTATCCATCCAATAAAAACAAAAAAAAACGACTGATCTAAAAAGATTTTTAGATAAAACTGGGAAGCGCTGGTGTGT
>JAAUTG010000192.1 GCA_012031785.1 Saprospiraceae bacterium
GGCAACCCAGGACTGCCTTGGCAAGGCGACTTCCAACGCTTCTGCAATGGCGAAAGCCAAATCGGAGCTACTTGTGACGATGGCAATCCAAATACAGAAAACGATGTCATTACAGCGGATTGTGGCTGCCAAGGCATTAATCTCAGGGCTTGTGCCACAACTCAAGTCAGCAATCCTGGCGAAAGGTTAACGCAGGAATTTTGTGAAGGTACGGCTTTGCCTACTTTGCGTATTACAGTAGAGGAGGGCGAAACCGTGGATTGGTACGATGCACCTGTTGGGGGGAACTTGATTCTAAGGGGTAGTCTTTTCTTTAGCCCTAGTACAGTAGGTTCTTACTACGCGGAAATAAGAAATATCCAGTACGGATGTACAAGTACTTCGAGAACCCAAGTAGTATTACAAGAATTACCCAGATATGATATTCGATTGTTTGAGTATGTTTGTTCGCAAGAAGAGGCTGGTGTAAGGGTACAAAACTTGAGTAGCCTTACGGGTTGTGATAGCCTAGTTACAACTACGCGCATCTATCAAGCTCCAGTGCAGACCATCGTAAGTGCTGTCACCTGTGATGCCAACGAAGCAGGTGAGCGCGTAGAGCGACTAAAGACTCAATACGGCTGCGATAGTTTAGTAATCACCACTTATACCCTAGACAATACCAACAGCAACCTAACAGAAGACTTTCGATTCACCTGCAACCCAGAAGAAGTTGGAATTGATACGATTTATTCCAACAACAACGGAGCTTGTGATTTGCTGATTCGCACGACATATCCTTATCCAAGCACGCCACCTAAGTATGTTCAACAAATTGTATGTAATCTAAATGAAGCAGGTAGTGATACGTTGTTTTATCAAAATAACAACGGTTGTGATAGCCTTATTATTACTACTCGTCGCTATCGTCAAACACCTGTTACTAATAAAGTTAACTACGTGTGTGGGTTGACAACAACTCGTACAGATACCTTGTATTATCGAACCGATTATGGTTGCGATAGCATGGTGATTGCTAAGTTGCTGCCTGCGAGTGCTTCGTCAGTGACGACCATTCAGCGCACAACCTGCAATCCAGCGCAAGCAGGTACGAAACAATTGCTTTATCAAAACCGCTACGGCTGCGATAGTTTGGTGGAAACCATTACACAGTATTTGGGTGTGGCGCGAACCCGAACTATCACGACTTGCGATTTGAGCCTCTTGGGTAAACGCGATACCATTACGTATGGCTGCGATAGTTTTGTAGTGCAGCGATATACGGTACTACCCAATTCTACCACCACGTATCGCAGTAATTACACTTGTGATCCAGCCCTAGACCAAACTTACGATACATTAGCTTTACAAAATCGCTACGGTTGTGACAGTTTAATCATTACTTTACGGATATTGGACAACTTGCCAATCGTGTCTCAAGAATTTACGACCTGCGACCCTACACAGGCTGGAGAAAGACGCTTGGTGATTTCACGCCCAAATCAATGCGATAGTATTGTGATACAAAAAGTAATTTTATTGGAGCAGTCGCCAACTAAAGTGATTCAAAATCCTCCTGCCGACTAGAAGAGACTGGGCGCGATACCCTCTTTTTGAGCAATCGCTATGGTTGTGATAGTTTGATTGTGACCTCTACGAGTTATATTCCAGGCAACATCATCACGAGAAATGAAAGCACTTGCCGAGCGAGCCGAGTGGGTAGAGATACGTTAAGGTTATTAAGTGCTGGTGGCTGCGATAGTGTAGTAGTCATCAATCGGAGCTATCAAGCGATAAGTGGAAACGTAGAAGTTTCAATATGTACGGGTAGCACCTATCGCTTCAATGGGCAAAACCTTGGAAATACAGGTACTTACAGCGATACGTTAAGAACATCTGACGGGCAATGCGATAGTATTGTAGTGCTGAATTTAAAACTAAGCCAACCCACAAAGCAGGAATTAGAAGCAACCTTTTGCAAGGGGACAAGTTATTCGTTTGGTGGCGAAGTCTTGACGGAAGCCGGAAGATACGAGCGCGTGTTCCGAGCAGCCAGTGGTTGTGACAGTACAGTGGTGTTGCTGCTCGAAGAAACTGAAATCGTAAAATTGAAACTCGCTTCTGACACCATCTATTTTATTGCAGATAAGGGGCAAGTAGAATTGAATATTTTGGACAACGATGAAGTGCCTGCCAAAGAAGATTTGTTGCTAGAAATTATTTCGCCACCACTTTTTGGAGTCGTAGAGGAGCGCGAGGGAAAATTGTGGTATGCCTTAAAACCTTCTTTTACAGATTTTATTGGCAACGATTCCTTAGAATACCAAGTCTGTGCAACTGCCTGCCCTAGCTATTGCGATACGGCGAAGGTACAGATAGCAGTCTCTACAACTGTTTGGATTCTTAGTTGCCAACATTCCAACAGGTTTCCACCCAGAGAGTCTATTACCTGAAGACCGCGTATTTGACCCGTTGTTTTCTATATCAAATGAATGTTTCGAGCAACCAGACAACGCCCAATTATGGATATTAGACCGTAAAGGAGAATTGATGTATCAAACTGGGGAAATGTATGACCCTTGGGACGGCAGAAATCAACAAGGTAATCGCCTCCCTGATGGGGTTTATTACTACATCCTGCGCTTTACTTTGAATGGAGAAACGCAACAACCAATCAAAGGATACGTGATGTTGCTAAGTCAAGGGAGATAATGGATTAAGGAAGAATAAAATATCCAAAACTGCATCAGAGTTCCTAATCTTGAAGGATTTAGGACATCTGATGCAGTCTTCTCTAACAGTTGTTTCTTTGTGTCACATCAATTCTCTGCCAAGCTTAGAATTTGTCAATTGATAAAGTTAGGTTCTTAGAAAGTTGTTACGGAATTTCCAAGAATTTACTTTTAAGTTATTCATTCACAGTTATTTTATAGGTTTAAAATCGTATTTGCGCAGTAATTTTTTGAGAACCAATAAAATTAATGATAACTGCGAAAAACGTCCTTTTCGTGCGAATATTCCCGTCCATCGCGTACTTTAAGCAAATCGCTGATTTGTGGTAAACATTTCATATTTAACGCAAATTTGGAGATTTGTATTTGTTTGATTCAAACAAATACTGGATTGGTTAAGTTTTATGAGTAAAGCGATTTGGAAATGGCAGCCAGAGATTTGATACACGAGGCAGTTCGGGAAACGTTAGAAAAGGACGGTTGGACAATTACACACGATTCCTTAATATTAGAAATGCAAACACCACAAGGTAGAAATTGATTTAGGTGCCGAAAAAATATTAGCTGCTGAGAAAGGAAAAGATAGCGGTGGAGGTTAAATCTTTTACGCGCAAATCGTTCATTAATGCTTTTCATGAAGCAGTAGGTCAATATATGAACTATTTAACTGCGCTAAGAATTACGAACGAAGAACGGGTTTTATTTTTGGCTATTGACCTTGAGGTGTATGTCCAACTTCAAAAAAATGAGTTCGTCAAAGCTGCATTGGAAGAGCATCACATCAATATATTGGTATTTGATTTACTAGATAAAACTATTGTTACATGGATAAAATAACGCAAATGGAGCAAATTATCGCCAAAATTGCAGAACAATATATGGCATCAAGAAAAGATAAAGGCATCACTTTTCATTTTATCCAAGATAACAGCAAAAAGCTATACGCACTTTTTGAAATGGGCTTTGAAGGGCGCATATTTTTCCATGCTTGCATCTTTCATGTAGCCCTTCAAAACGAAAAAGTGTGGATTTATCAAGATACCTCCGCAGAAGGAATGGCGGAGCTGTTATTGCAAAACGGTATAAACGAAAAAGAAATCGTCTTGGGCTATTTTTCTCCTACTTATCGAGAAGTGACTGATTTCGCAGTAGCCTGATAGTACAATCGAAGTTTTTCACGCTTACGCTCGCTTGCGTGGATGTTCCGTTCCGCAAATCGCTACTTTGCGATAAACGTTTCACATTAAACGCAAAGCTGAAGGTTTGCTGGATGCACCTCGTGGATGAGAATATTGAGACGAGCAAATAGGTCGTCAGGTAGGTTTGTTAGGTAGCTTTCTGGTGTAAAGTCCACAAAAAATAAGGCTGTCCGATTTTTTTGGATAGTCCTTACGGAATCAAACTACAGCAAAACCGCTATGCTGTCTCGCGTAGGCTGGTAGGAAACCTAAAACGATGTCTTCTCTTTCGACACCTAAATCCATTAGCTCATCCGCCACTAGAATTTCTGTATTATTTTGCTGAATCCATACTTTGTCGTCAATAATATCAAAATGTAGGCTTACAGCGTAATAAAATTTTTGTCTAGCCCAACCTACGGAAGCGAGTAAGAAATGATTTTTTTCTAAATCAGCAATAGCTTGGCGTTGCACCGTAGCCGCATTCGATAGTTTGATTGCTGCTTCTCGCTCTAGTAGCGTCATAATGGCTTGCTGATATTTTTTATTTTATCCATACGATATAGTTTTCATTTTCAGGTTGATAAAGTAAAAGTTTCAGGTTTCTTAACCGAATCACTTTTTGAATCAAGGGACGCTGGAAAAACTCATTATATGCTTCTTGAGGCACTGCCAAATACAATATCCGTTCAGGTTCATGGTCTGACATGGCTATTTCATACAACTCATATTGTCCCAAAGCAGCATGAAAATCGTTTACAGGAGACTGACTAATAAATGATTTGACCTCTACCGCTATTTTAGTCGTCCCTTTTTCCGCCGCAATAATCCGCTCTGCTCCAATATCTATTCGCATATTTACTTCTCCTACACTAAAGTAAAAAGGATCATCTGTAATTGTCCATCCATCATTTATCAGTGCCTGCTTAACAACGTCATGGTACAAATCCTTAGCCATGCTTAACTTATATATTTTATGATGGTTATGTAAGTAACTTATTTGATTAAAAACAAGCATACTAACCATAAAGTTGAACACAAATCCATCCATCGCGCACTTTAAGCAAATTTCAGCTTTGCAATAAACATTCCACATTAAATGCAAAGCTGAAGGTTTGTTGTATGCACCTCGTGGATGAGAACATCCAAACAAGCGGGGATTTTTACATAAGAACATTATTTATCCATGCTACAAATCGAAGATAGAGAATCTATATTTTTGTCAAATTGCTTTGGCTTTTTAGTTAAGCATATTTTTGAAATGGATGCCTCTAGCTTCAAAGAATCAGATACGGAAAGATTGGCTTGATTAACAACATTGAGTTTCGCGTCCATTTTACGTGTATCTAGTTCTTTTGCGTCAAGCGTTGGCAAAGCATTAATATCTAAGGTAACGCTATCAGCATTTCCTTTTAGCTCTACTGTGCCTATGGCGGAACCAGTCATATTAAATTGCTGTACATTTAGGTTTAAATCAAGCATACCTAAAGCAGAGCCAGCTAAATCGAATTTAGTAGCTTTTAAAGCTAAGCAAATAGAACCGACAGCGTTGAAAATAATATGGAGTTGCCCTATTTCTATCTGCTTATCTTCTTCTGTTTTCACTAACCCAACAGTGTTAGCTTGTAAAGTTATTGGTTGATTATCAACTAATGTGATATAAAGCAAAAACTTAGTCGAATCTTTTTTTCTATTAGCATCAACTGTAATACTTATTTTGCTCGACGATTGCTGTACTTTTACAAATTGTATTTCGTCTTCGTTAGCAGTATAAACCATCTCAAATTTATTTCCTTTTTTGAAAACTACTTCCGAAAACAAACTCACGTCTATTTGATTGATTTTACCATCATGGGTAATTGTTTTTGAAACCCAATTTTGGGCATTTAGGCTGGTTGATAAAATCGAAAAGATTATTGCTAAAAAAAATATCTCTTTCATAAAAAATTAATTGATTAAAGATTTGATTGCTGTAATACTCGAAAACTTTGTAAGTTCATTCAAGTAATTTAAAATATATTTATCGTTAAACGCATCAATCTGAAAAATATTTGATGCTCCTGTTTAAATAAACATCAAGTGTTTAAGTGCTTCCCGATAGTAATACAGATTCCTTGATAGTTCATTACCTCTTTCCGTACCTTGTTCGCACCTAATAATCACATCTCGCGTGGATGTTCCCATCCGTCGCGTACTTTAAGCAAATCACTACCTTGCGATAAACGTTTCACATGTAACGCAGACTTGGAGATTTGATGTATGTAAACTATGGCTGGGAGTTACATACGCAAGCAAGGCGATGTTCCAGAGAGATTGTCTAACTTACCACCCAATTACTTCAAATTCGACCCTTCGATTTACTGCCCTACCCTCTTCAGTTTTATTATCGCCAATCGGATGATTATCTCCATATCCTTCCCACTCGATTCTGTCTTTATCTATTCCAGCCTCTATAACATACTTTGCTATAAATTTAGCTCTTTCCTTTGATAAAGTCAAGTTGGATTTCTTTATACCGATTGAATCTGTATGTCCTTTAACACGTATTCTTACAGATGGATTTAGATTCAGATACGACACTAATTCT
This sequence comes from Saprospiraceae bacterium, assembly GCA_012031785.1. Lineage (GTDB taxonomy): Bacteria > Bacteroidota > Bacteroidia > Chitinophagales > Saprospiraceae > JAAUTG01. The sequence continues at coordinate 6,477 of JAAUTG010000192.1, forward strand.
TTTAACTGAGTATAAGATTCCTGATTGCTAAGTTTCACTGAGCCTGTTACAAACTGAACATGATTAAGGGGAATAATAGTTCCTATTGGTAATTTCGCATCTTTATCGAATTTTCCAAAATCTTTTAATTCTTCAATTAATACATCATCAATTAGATAATATCCAGTCATAATCATAGGATTTTTATCTTCTTTCCAAAATTGACCAATACATATTTTATTGTATCTATATTTTGGAGTAAAGTATTTTGACACCTTCAACCATTCCTCATCTGTTACCAATAGCGGTGTGTCTGCTTTTATTTGGGGATCACCGATTAACATTTTGTGATTAGAAGTTCTTAAAGTATCTGTGTAGAAGAGAATTCCGAAATTTGGATTCATTATTACGTCAATATCCATTTTGGGGTTTATACATGTAGCCCTCTGTATCCAATATTCGACATAATAAGTTCTGTTTGGTGTTAACTCTTTTATCAACTCTACTCCAACATACTCACCCCAATTATTTTCTCCCCAATAGCTAGTAGATGCCTGAATACCAACCATATTTGATCCGAAGTGGGGAGTAGAGACTTTTTATATATCTTTCATAAAAGTTAGGCGTTATCAAGTCTGGTGATGCCGTATTTATTGCAGTCCAATCTTTTATCTTTTTATGGAAATTAATATTGTCTTCAGTGAATCCACTGATTGTATCTTTTGTATTTTCAAAACTAGGATTAGGTACCAAATTTTGACACAACGCTATTGAATTGAAGTAAAACAAACAAATAACCATTAATCTCATGTGAAATGTAATTTATGTTATATATAGTGTTTCAAAGATTTATTCATATTTTTGATTGACGGGATTAATGTTAGAATAAAAGGTCATCAAGTTAATGAAAATATTAATAATGAATGGGAATTGCTCATTATTCGCACTTGCTAGACGAAAGATGAAATGACTCTATGCTTTGTCAAGCTTTAATGACATTCAACTTATAAAGTTGACGATATGAAATACACTATAAATCCAGATAACTTTCAATCTAAGTGATTTAGCATCATACCCCAAAACAAGCCTTTTATACCTTGACAAATCAAGAAATCCCTAACATCAGTAATCCGTAATGTATTTTCAAAACTTCAATTTTTCTGGTGGCATTGCCAAAATATTGAACATTGCCTTTGATACTACTTGTTTGAATTGTACAAAATTGAGTATCTAGCAGTAGAGTTGTGGGGCTCATCCTTGAATGTTCGCTCATGCTCCGCCATCAAGTTTTTTAGCATCGTATTAGTATGTTAAATATATATCCTTTACATATTTACATCTTTCTATTATGGCATTTCCCCATTCATAGACATTAAAATTAAGATTATGTGCGAATATTCCCATCCATCGCACATTTTAAGCAAATCGCTACCTTGCGATAGACGTTTCGCATTAAACGCAAATTTGAAGATTCGTTACATGCACGTCATGGATTGGAATTATCCTGCTCCTTTATTTCCTTCACCAACTCCTGCATGCCATAGTATTCAATCGCTTTTTGCTTTAGTGGGTTGGTGCTCCACTCTGACCACTCGCCAGTGTAAGGGTTGTAGCCACATTTGAGTGGTTTGCTATAAATATCTGCGGGCTCTTCTATGTAGGCACGGCAGTCGGTACAAATATATCTAAATTCGCAGTCCTTGCAAACGTGGATTTTGTCCTTAGTGATATTCCAAATTTATTCCTGCCTAAAGAAATTAATCACTTCTTTATCGTTTGAAAGTTCATCAAGATAATCAACTATTCGATCTCTGGACAAAAAGGGAGCTTCTAATTGATAAGCTCTAAAAGTTTTATCTTTTTGTGGCGCAATTAATATCACTCTACCTGCTCGCAAATCAAAAAGTTTCATATTTATAATAGCAAAACTAGAATTGTCTGGAGACTTTATACTAAGCCATTCAACCTTTTTCGCTTTTGTTTTTAGTTTGCCTCCAGCAACGTAATAAGGATGATTTCTTGATGCGACTAAATTATTTTTATTTTTACCGTCTAAAACCATTATGATTAAAGTAACTTCACTTTTGTAAGTAGAATCTGGAAAATTTGCTTCATTAAATTCGTCTTTCCCAACAAAAACTGCGATTCCTTCTACTTGTATCCCCTTTATTGGAAGCTGCACATAAGTAAAACCAGTACCAGGTGTACTATACTTAGCTACGGGAAACACACCTCCTAAAATAGGACGCCTAATATTATCCATACTCTTTTTGTCTTCCTCAAACATCTTCATATCCCATTTTTCTGGATTATTATGATTTTGAGACCATTCTATGATTTTTTGTTATCCCAGTTTTTTTGCGCATTTCCTATGACATGAACTAAACAAGAGGTGATAAAACAAAGAATATATGGAATTGTAAGTTTTTGAAAAGAAATCATTATACGTATATTTATTTTAGAGAATCAATTAAAATAGTTCATCCGTAATTTCGGCGCAAGTAATCTTTTATAAATCTGGCTTTATTCGTAAAGCATACATTGTCAAATAGTTGAATTAAAGCAATTTACGGTTTTTGACCGATTCCTAAAAGTTGCGCTACAAAGTCGGAAGAACCATTAAATTTCATCCGTTTTTTTCATTCCATGTTCCTATGTAAGGGTCATAGCCACATTTTAGGGGTTTGCTGTATAAGTCATTATCAACCTCTGTGTAGGCTCGACAATCGCTACAAATGTATCGAAATTCACAATCTTTACAAATCTTAACATCATCTTTTTTTATTTTCCATGCTCGTTTAAACGGATTGCCTAATAGTGGTTCTCTTAAACTCACTTTATTGATATGTCCAATTTTTGGGCGCACCTTACCATATCAATGCATCAATTTAAT